>JBATTD010000774.1:0-1630 GCA_049670345.1 Ignavibacteriaceae bacterium | reverse complement strand
GAATAGAATATTCACAGTTCTCTTATTTTTCCTGATACTACCTGTTGTGGTCTTCGCTCAATCCGGGCAGCTCAGAGGCACGATTGTAGATCAGGAAACGGGTGAGCCGCTTATAGGAGCCAACGTTTTAGTTGTTGGAACTTCCCAGGGCGCAGCAACCGATGTCAATGGTGAGTATATCATTCTCAACTTAACTGCTAATGTATATGAAATAAGTAGTTCTTACATTGGTTATCAGGCACAAACAATCTCGAACGTCCGTGTAATAGCGGGTTTAACCTCAGAGATAAATTTCCAGCTTTCTGCCGAAGGTATAGAGGTAGGCGAGGTTACAGTTATTGCCGAAAGACCATTGATTAATAAGTATAACACAAACGCTAACAGAATTGTAACAAGTGAAGATATTGATGCATTGCCTGTTAGAGGTGTTAATAATCTTCTCGCCTTAACCCCGGGTGTTGTTCTTCAGGATAACGCAATTTTTATACGTGGCGGCAGGCAGGACGAAGTTGGTTACTATCTTGAAGGGACTAATATTACCGACCCAATGGTTGGTGGAAGCCAGGTCACATTAGTTCAGGATGCGTTGGAGGAAATTCAAGTTCAGTCTGGCGGTTACACTGCTGAATTCGGTGGTGCAAATTCCGGTATTGTTAAACAGCAGATTAAAACTGGCACCCCGGATTGGAGATTTTCCCTAGAGTATATTACAGACAACATTGGATTCCAAAGCGGTGATGATGCTTTCAGTGGTGATCAAACTTTTGGAGCTTACTGGTTTGGTTATAACGAAACTATATTCACTATAAGCGGACCTTTGGGAATGCCACAGATTAAATTCTTTGGATTGTTTAATTACAATTATATCCGGGATGCAACTCCGCAAAACCTACCAGGAATTACACTAGGAGAAGTTACTGACGACTTTACCAATCCTGATGAACCCACTACTATTAATCTCTTGTATCCCGCAGGTGCAAGACCGGGTAGCTGGTTACAGAATTATACTGGAACAGCGTCACTAACATTTAACTTTAATCCTGCAATTATCAGATTAGTTGGTACTTATACAGCCTCTAACAGACCGAACCCCTGGTCATCTGCAAGGGATTTAACCCAAGTCGGCAACTTCCTTAATATTGGCAGAACAGAGATGGTTGAAACAAAAGACGGGGCTATAAATTTAAAGTACACACATTTGCTTTCGCCGACTACATTCGTGGAATTAAACGGTGGTTATTCATTTAGCAACTTCACCAGATTTGATCCCTTCCAAAAAGACAACTGGTTAGAATATGGCGATGGTAAGGCGAATGAAGAACTTGGATTTGATTGGCCATATGATCCAGCGACCGGTGAGAATAGATATGATACTCCTCTAGCAATTAATTTTTTTAACTTTAAATTCTTCCCCGAGGGTGCTAATGTTTCCGCATATCAGAATTATGATCGACAAAAATTTAATGTATCGTTAGCTTTCACTTCACAAATATCAAAAGAGCACAACATTAAAGTTGGTGGGGAATATCAGTCTTACGATATAGCTAATTGGGGCTTAGCTAATGAACCTATTTTGAAGCTTCCTTCAAAAATCGCGAATAATCCTGGTGCAATTGATACACTAATAAGA
>JBATTD010000773.1:0-6283 GCA_049670345.1 Ignavibacteriaceae bacterium | reverse complement strand
GTGCTATTGCATCTGCACTTGCAAGGCATTCTGCTTCGGGTGTACCTCGTTTACCGGGTACGCTGCCCCTGTGATTTTTAATGCAATGTTTTACCGCTTCGATTTTTTGTTCTGGGTAATTGAGATCCTTTAATATTTTTTCTGCTTCAATTGCACCTCGTATGTGATGCTCTTTATGCAATGAGTGGTCTTTTATCCCAGCATAATCATGAAGTAAAGCAGCAATCTCTACAATTTCAGGATCGGCACCAAATTGTTCGGTAAATTTTTTACCAATCATTACGACCTTTAAAATATGATGAGTCCAAATACCATATCCGAATACATTTGTATCGCGGGAACATGCTTTTTCAACTATCCGTTGAACTTCTTTAATTACATAATTGGAGTTTACTTCTCTCATAGTTTTTAACTCAATAAGATTTACTGTATTTCTTAATGTTCTGTTTTTTTCAATGAGTCAATAAAATTACTGCTCACCCAGTAAATATCATTTTGTCCATTTTGAGTACTATTCAAGATGGTTTTTAACGAATCATATTCCTTATATTCTGTATTGTTCAGATCCTCAGATAGTCTTCTACTTGTAAAGAAGAAATACTTTTCATCTCGTGTTACATAGGGGCAAAAATCAAGTGCAGGTGAATTTATTTTATCACCAAGGTTTTTTGCCGGCAGCCATTCACTATCACTAATCCTAAAACTAATATAAAGATCCCCATTGCCGAAGCTATCATCTCTTCCCCAGCTTGAAAATATTATATAACTTTCATCCGGAGAAATGAATGCATTGAATTCATCTGTCTTACCATTAACTGCTTCACTTAGATTTTCAGGAGGTAAATAATTCTCATTACTCAGTCCACACATCCAGATATCTTCGCCGCCAAATGAATTATCATATGCCGCAGTAAAATAAATATTCCCGTTTTCAGCGACTGAAGGATAAAATTCATTCGCATCCGTATTTATTGGAACACCCAAATTCACTGGTTCACCCCAAGATGAGTCTATGCGTTCAACATACCAAATATCGTAATCCTTCTCTTGACCACTCTGTTCCCTCGGTCTGGTTGATGAAAAAAATAATTTACTCCCATCTTTGGTGATAAACGGTTCAATATTACTATACTTTTGTGAGAATGGAGAGACTTCTGGCTCACTCCAACCATCATCTCCTTCTTTCAAGAATAATATCACTCCAAAGGAACCAGTCCAAAGAGTGTAATAAAATTCTTTCCCATCAGGTGAAAAGGATACATCACGTTCACTTAGATTTGTTGAGATAAGTCCGGCAGCAAAAACCTTTGGTGAGTTTCCTGGTTCAGCTAATCCGAAATATTTCCCTTTATGAACATCGGTTACTTCGTCCTTACAATCCGTACAACCGGAAATTAAGATTATAATTAATGATAAAACCAGCGAATAATATTTTTTCATTTAATCAGATCCTGAAAATAATTTTTAGATAATCATTTAAACATAAGTTTATTTCTTAAGCTAATCTAAATTTTCAAACTTTTCATTCAATGAAAAATGTAGAGCTTGAAATTAAGTTCGGATTTGAAAACAATACTTCAATAAATATGATCAGGTTAACTTCTGTAGTTGAGACATATGATGTTTGTAATGATCAATCAATACTCCCAACCATTCAGAGAAACGATCTTCAGCGTCAAGGTCCTTCTGTGATAAAGTGGATACGAACTCCGATAACTCTTCCCGGGCTAATTTTAGTTCTTCCATAATTTCGTTCCATGTCTTATTCCTCCGTGATAAGACAGATCCTTCATTGAATGAATCAATATCGTATCTGTCATCAGCATCAGGATTTACAAGGAATTCTTTGAATTGTTTTATTACCTCATTCTCCCATCCGACTATGTGAGCTAAAATATCTTTTGAAGACCAATTTTTACCGGGAACTATTTGCTCCTGAAATCCCGGCTTAATATTTTTAACTACTCCATTGAACTCTTCCTCAATGGAAAATAAATCTTCACACAGTTTTTTCCATATTGCACTATTTGATTCCATCAAATCCACTTATAATTAAATTTATTTTTGCTGCATTACTTTTCGTTGCAAGAATGTAAAATAACCTGATTCATTATTCTTTTCATCAACAATCCATTTGTTAACCAAATCGTAATCATCCAACAATATTTTATTAACCTCTTCAGAATAAACTGGATAAGTACCCGGCTCGGTTGTCAATTCCCGGCTAAACATAAAGTAAGTAGGTTTTTTTGATAATGTATATGGTATATCAGACTTTTCATGCCCGGGAAATCCTTTCCCCAGGTCTTTCGAATCCATTCTGGCTATTTTAGGATCAACCAATCCATGTATACTATAAATTTTTAAGTCTGAGTAGTAAGATACTGCCCCGATTGCATCGGTTGCAAGGCTTTCATCTGGACTACTCTTATAATTATTAAAGAACTTACCTATGAGTGAAAGTCTGTTGGTATGCCACCTTTCATAGTTAATGCCCTGATATTGGCCATGAGTTATAGACGGTTTGGTGAATATGATTTTTTCAAGGGACGTTGATTGGAGAAATGTACCGGCAAGAGATATGACGATGAGCAATAAAATTAAATAAGATCTCTTTTTTGATATTCCGGAATCTTTAACTAATTGAAAATAGACAGCGGCCATAAGAACATATATAAAAGGCAATACTGGGACAAAGAATCTGTACATTGCCATATAATCGCCGCCTATTAAAACTATGTAGCCTGAGTAGGCTATGCACATTAATCCACACAAAATGATACCATATCTGTTGCTGGCAACTTGTGAATTGAACCATCTTAGAGATAATAATTTCATATTTTTTACCCGGTCGAGTTTTTCCCAGAATAAAAGAATTAAAAGGGGGGCCAAAGGAAGGACAAAGTGAATGATAAAGAACAAAGAATATTTCGCTCCTCTAATCCACTGAAGTGTACCTCCACCGGTCTTTGCATAAAAAGTAAGTGGAAATAAATATCCAAAGTAAGAAACCCGCCAGCTAAAGTAGATTAAAAAAGGAATTACAAATATTATTAATGCTAAAACTGCATAGTTAAAAATTTCTTTCGATTTCTTCTCTCTTAAAGCCCGGTACAAATGCAGAGTTAACAGAATTATGAATATTCCAAGGCCTTCAGGTCTTGTTAACGTTGCAAGAAAACAAAAGGTGAAAGACAAAACTAAAGATGCTCTTTGCCGGGATTTCCAGTAAGATATTTCATGGTAGCAGCTTGCAACAACTAATAGTGTGAATAGATTCGTCTCCATCCCGCTCATAGACCACGTCGCAAACGGTCCGGCAAGTGCTAAAAAAGCACAAGCAATTAGTGATGAATAGGAATCAAACTCTAATAATCTTAAACAGAAATTAAATATGTAAATAAGAATTATTATACTGAATACAATACCAGCTACTTGCACAAATACTAAAAGATTCGTTCCGGAAAGAATGGCAACTGAACAAAAAATAATCCAGAGAAAATTTGTATAGCCTTCAACTGGAGCATCGCCAATATTCCAGAGTAAGCCATTACCTTCAGCAAGGTGTTCTGCAAAACGAAACCCGATAAAAGCATCTTCTGCAATTACAGCAAGGTGAAGTGCGTGAAGAACAAATACAACTGCTATCACAAGGAAATAAAACAAAATGATTTTATTCTTCATACATGCCTATGCTTCATATTTACATGCTCGTTTTAAAACTGTTAATTATTGAAGATACTTGTATTACTAAATTTTATTATTCATCTCTATGCACTGCATCAGGAGCAAATGCGGGTAGGCAAACTGCAATGTATTCCGCACCCCCATTATCAGGAGAGCTGTATCTAATCCATTCTCCTTTGCTAACAATTATAGCCTCACCTTCTTTAATATCAAAGTTATCATTTTTTGTTTCTGCTCTTAGCATTCCTTTTAATACAATAGTATACTCATCGAATTCGGGAGTTTGTCCTGGCTCAATCCAGCCTGCCGGGCTTTTCATGCGGGCGATGCTAACTCCTTTGGTATCTGAATTCACTCTTCCTATAAATTCTTCAATTACTTTTGGTTTGTTTCCTGCTGCCTGTATGATCGACGGTGATTTTATAAATGTGGGCATGGTTTCATCTCTCCGGTAGTGAATTATTAAATTATTTAATTCTTCCTTCTTCCCAATCAGTTAACGTTCTATCTCTGAAAAAGAAAATTACGTCTCCGTAAATCCATTGCGTAAATACTCCCCATGCTTCAATATTTTTTTCAATCCTGTCAGGTTCACCCCAGCCGTCCCGAACCATCTCGTCGGTCATTCCCTTCCAAATTCGCTTATATGCAATCCGGTTTCCAAATTCCTTGCCGTATTTTAGAACATATAACTCGCGGAATGCAGTTATTACTTCCTGTTCTAATTCAGGAATACGCTTGTGCATACTATCAATTTCAGTTTTTAGTGTTTCAATCTCCCTACTCAATTCCTTTTTTTGAAGAGTAAGTGATTCTTTTTTTGAGGAATATTCTTCTTCCGTCATCTGTGCAAAAGAATTAAAAGAAAAGAGAATTAGTGAAAGAAATATTGTATTTATCTTAAGCATTAAAATCTAATCAGTTATTATTGTTAGAGTAAGTAAATTTAAAGAATAGTTAGCTTATCTAAAAAAAGAGCTTAACATAATATGCTAAGCTCTTCCAATAGAAAATATTCAATCGTTATTTATTCATCCAATTCTTTAAATTCACCTGCTGTTTTTGTGAATATCCATATTGCAAGCATTCCAACTACAGAATGAATTGCCAGGACATACATTATGTTCTCAGGAGTACCAGCTTCTTCAAAACTACCCATAACTCCGGTGTAAATGCCACTAAGTGTTGCACCGATAAATGTTGCCAGGAAGCTGGTGCCCATATAAAGTCCTGCTTTTTCCTTTGGTGCAATCCACATTATATATTCTTGTATTCTGGGTGAAGAAATCATTTCACCGATTGCAAATAAGAAGATGCCGAGAAAAACAAGCTCGTTTGCCATTGTTACAGAAAGTCCAAGTACAACGAAACCGGCTGCAGCGACAAAAATACCAAAGAGGAATGAAGAAATTGCTGCTCGTTTTTCAAAGATTGTTGAAATCAATATCTGGAAGACAATTATTATATAGCCGGTATGCGATATTGCTTCGGCATTAATTTTCCAGATCCCGCCGTCGTTACTGGATATAATATTCGTAATGCCGGCTCCTAAAATCGACTTGACACCTTCGTACAATACAGCAGTATTAAGATGAACATCGATATATACAGTCAATACATTAAAGAAAGCCCAGAAAGGCATCCAGAAGAAGACTCCTAATAGAATTATAAACATCAGGAATTTAACATCTGACAGTGCCTCACCCATATCTTTAAATTTTTGTTTAAGCGTTACGTCTTCATTTTCACGTGGGGGTTCTTTATAAAAAATTATAGTTATTATGAACATCACGGCTACAGCTGCTGCTGCAGTATAGAATACATAGTCCCAGGAGATTGCTCTTAGTTTTCCCATAATAATGGGTCCGAATGATGCCCCGACATTAACCATTGCATAGAAAATCCCAAAACCTTGAGTTTTATTTGTTTTATCCGTTACGGCTCTTACAGTTCCTGCAATGAGTGGTTTAAAAATTCCTGCTGCGAATCCAATACTGAGCATAGTGATTGCTATACCTGAAAAGGATTTGGTAACGATTAGTAAAAGTATAGTTGGTAAGTAAACCAGGTAAGATATTATTAATACTTTTTTAAAGCCATACTTATCAGCAAAAGTTCCTGAAAATAATGGGATAAGATAGGATAAAGCCAAAAATATACTTTGTATAATACCCAGGTCTCCTCTGGAATATCCAAGCTGCTGTAAATAGATTCCGAAACCCATATAAATACCGTAATAAGCAAAACGTTCAAGTACTTCTATTCCGTTTGCCACCCAGAATACAGATGGATAACGCGTGCGATTTTTCATAATTATTTTCCTGAGTTTATTAGATGAAAGATGAGTTTAGTTTCAAGTCCGAAAGAATTAAAACATGAATGGAAGTTAATAGCGAATGAATTATAGACTATCAATATTAGATTTACTTACTGAATAATTTTTCAAATACTTAACTAAAATCAGGTATATTACTCTTAGAATCAAGTAATAATTACAGGGGCTGGATAATTGTTTGGTATTTGAAAAAGTTGAGATTATAGATATTCAGAAATATGATAGGGCACTGCGCAATTTAACAAGTTGCTCTTTTAATAT
>JBATTD010000772.1:0-1941 GCA_049670345.1 Ignavibacteriaceae bacterium | reverse complement strand
GAATTTACTTCTACAGACTACAAGTTTACGCGCCGGGGCGTGCAGGTTCTTTTGTTGAGACTAAGAAGATGGTGTTGATGAAGTAGTAAACTCATCTTTTATTAAGCCCCTGTCATTAGTTGAGCAGGGGTTTTTTATTATAAGTATTCCAACCTATATCATATTACCTAATCAATTAGTTCTTTCAGAAATCCTTAGTTGAGACGGTGATATATTGCTTAGAATTGAAGATAGAAATGGTTCTGAAGTTTGATGAGAATTTTCAACCTGATTGACCCCATACACCCCCGAAACAAAGGGTGGGGGTGTTGGTGGGAAGGATGCATACATTCTACAACATGTTTTAATAATCAATTACTTGCTAATCGTTAACCATTAGTTGCTTTTATTTTGTACAAGATATTTCGTTTGGTGACAGGATAGTCGTCACTAAACACATCACGATTTAAGAATATTTTAGTTATTTCTTGAAATAGAGGCAAAGAGTTAGGCATCGATATTGTAAATATTAATTCGTGTGCTTGTCTCAGGAGAATCATGCTCGATTATTATTCCTGATAAGATTAGCAGACCACTAATAACTCACTTATTCAACTGAAAATTATCATTGAAGGATTACTATGGTCATGGCAACTTTATTTATTTGGGATAATAGTATCACATCACATGGAATACCTAATAGATTTCACAGTTACCTAATATCTGTTTCCAGAAATCAGGCTATAGGAGCCAGTGATAAAATCATCCAAATCATACCAATGACAGAAGACACTCCTATGCCTAAAAAGGAGGGACCAATTATTATTAAGAATGATAATAAAAATGAAGCCATGAATTCTGTATTTAAATATTTAGAGGATATGGAATGTTTTCGGGGACTTAATAAACATAGATGTATAGTTGAAAATGATTTATTCAATAGCGTTCCCGTACAAAGAATAAGTTTTAAAGAAAATTAATCATAAAAATTAATCATACTTAATTCCCCATCTTAACTGTAATAGTTTACATTAAGCATCTACTTTGTTTGGAGAGAATAAAGAATTGGGTATATTCAAAATAGCCCTTTATGCTTCAGCACTATTCAATGCTATATTTATAAATCAACTGAAGGTTAATGATTACTTTTAATTAAGAAGATGGTGTTGATGAAGTAAGAGTTTGACAATTAAATATTATTTTCTTAATGTTCAAGTGTTATTAATGTGAATAACAGCCCCTGCTTAATAACTAATCAACGGCCTCCCACCATTGATTTGAAGTGGGGGTTTTTTATTTATCAATATGGAATATTAAAATATCTTGTAACTGTTAAAGTGTATAATCCTGCAAATATTTTGCTTTTATTATTAAACTCATTTATTTTATATGAGTTATGTTTTCAAATAACCATTAGCAGGAGGTGATAATGTTAAAAGAATTCAAAGAGTTTGCAATGCGAGGGAATGTTGTTGATATGGCCGTAGGTATTATAATAGGTGCGGCATTTGGCACAATTGTAAAATCGCTGGTTGCAGATGTACTGATGCCACCAATCGGTATTCTTTTGGGCAATGTTGATTTCAGTAACTTGTTCTTTATAATTAAAGAAGGAACGACTTCGGGACCATTCAGCACTCTTGCAGAAGTTAAGGACTCAGGTGCAGTTGTAATAGCCTGGGGGGCATTTTTAAACACGATAATCAGTTTTCTTATAGTTGCCTTTGCAGTGTTTATTGTGATTAGAAATCTGAACAAGCTCAAAAAGAAAGAAGAAGCTCCATCACCGGAACCAACTACAAAGGATTGCGGTTATTGTTATTCAACAATTCCAATAAAAGCAACAAAGTGCCCGAGCTGTACATCTGCATTGGAAGGCTGACCAGACCACATACTATTATGAACCCCCGTAGTAACATTACAGGGGTTTTTTATTATAAGTATTCCAATCTATATCATATT
>JBATTD010000771.1:0-5201 GCA_049670345.1 Ignavibacteriaceae bacterium | reverse complement strand
CTTCATCTTTGTTAGGAAGCTGCAAACTTAATAGTTGATATGTTGAGATGAGTACAAAGTTTTTGCTGTTTGAAATTTCCGTCAGCTTTTCCTGGATTGATTCAGTTTTAAAATCGCTTAATAAAATTATCCTCCTGTTTAAGTTTATCAATTCAAGTTCAACACTCAATTCAGTCGCGAGCTGATCATCGGGCGTGAGAACAATTATTTGAAACTCATCATTTATAAGATTATTAATGAACAAACTTTCTGCTGCCCCGTATAAAGGCGATATTACTAAATTCCGCCCTTCACTTCTATCAGATCTAATTTTATTTTTTATCTCATCAAAAAAACCAATTGATGAAAAATATTTAAGTAAGCCGTCTGGGTTCATAAAAAAAGATAAACAATAAATTCTTCTTAATTAAATAATAAAGGGTTCAGCAATGTGAACCCTAAATGTAAAATTATTTTTTTTGAATTGGATGATTATTTTTGAAGCTCCAGCAGAACAAGCTTTTTACCTTTAATATTACGAAGGTTTTGGGGCTTGTATGCCAGTTCGTAAATAGTAGATTTTTTTATGTGAGCTTTATACTTAGTTTCTGCTTTTTTGAATTCCTCTGTTAGGTCTCCACCCTTCATTGCAAGCATATAAGCTTTTTCTTTTATTAAAGGAAGAGAATAACGAAATAAAATTATAAGCGGAACAGTTGAGCGACTTACTATCAAATCGAATGTGTTTGCATATTTCTCTTTAAATTCGCTGCTCTCAACGCGACTATTTTCCGCAACAACATTGCTGAGTTTTAGCTTGTTAATAAACTCTTGTACTGCACTTATTTTCTTCCCTGTTGAATCTGCCAGAACGCCTCTTAATTCGGGGCGCATTATTGCAAGAGGAATGCCTGGAAATCCGCCACCTGTTCCGATATCCAAAAATCTTGTCACTTTTTCAGGAAGATATTTGGTTATATATGCTGAAATAAATACGTGCTTTTCAATTATTGAATCTACATCACGCTTTGAGATGAGATTCATTTTTTTATTTTTTTGAGCAACTAAATCTGCAAAATAAGCTAATCTTTCAGCTCTTGTCGGTTCCGGCGTAAAGCCATTTTCCCAACAGTAAGTTTTAAGTTCTTTAAGATATTGATCCTGCATATGTACCATAAAAAGTCTCGCAAAATTACTTTTTCAAATATACCAATAATATAGAAATATCTGAAGGTGTTACTCCCGATATACGTGATGCCTGCCCAACAGACCTTGGCTTTATTCGGTCTAACTTTTCTTTTGCCTCGGCAGAAAAAGCATTTAATGTTAAATAATTTAATGTTAAAGGAATGTTCAGATCTTCGTATCTCTCAAACCTTTCAATTGTCTTTTCCTGGCGTTTGATATATCCTTCGTATTTTAATTCTATTTCAACCTGTCTCAAAGCAGTTTCATCGTTTAACAGTTTATTAAAATGTATATCTTTATTTAATCCGTCCAAATTAAGAATGTCTTTTAATTCAAGCTCCGGTCGTTTGCATAATTTGGATATTGTCTCTGATGAATCAATCGGCGAGGAGCTTACTGATCTTAGAAATTCATTTACTACCCTAGCATGCAGTTTAGTTTTAGAACAAATATCAATCCCGGTGTTAATCAATATTTCTCTTGCTTTTACACCTTCGCTTAAATCTCTTTCAATCAATCCTAAATCTGCAGCATATGGCATAAGCCGCCTATCGGCATTATCCTGTCTTAGCAGCAGTCTGTACTCTGCACGTGAAGTAAACATCCTGTAAGGTTCATCTGTAGATTTTGTTACCAGATCATCAATCAAAACGCCGATGTATGCTTCGCTTCGCTTCAGCACCAGGTCCTTTCTTCCCTGAATTTTCGAGGCAGCATTAATTCCAGACATCAAACCTTGTGCAGCAGCTTCTTCATAGCCGGATGTTCCGTTTACCTGACCTGCAAAGTAAAGACCTTTTATTAATTTTGTTTCAAGTGTATTGTCTATCTGGTGAGGCGGGAAAAAATCATACTCAACAGCATACCCGGGTCTTATCATTTCGGCATTTTCAAGACCTTTAATTTTGTGAATCGCTTCTAACTGAATTTCTGCGGGTAAAGAAGTTGAAAAACCATTTACGTAAATCTGGTCGGAATCCAATCCTTCCGGTTCAAGAAAAAGCTGGTGTTTTTCCTTATCTGCGAACCTCACAATTTTATCCTCAATTGAAGGACAGTATCGTGGACCGACTCCATTGATCAGGCCAGTAAACATCGGAGAAGACTCGAATCCCTTCTCAAGAATTTTATGCACGGATAAATCGGTATATGTTATATGGCAAGCCAGCTGTGGCAGAAAAGGAAACTCACTTATTTCAGTTCGATATGAAAACGGCTGTGGATATTCATCTCCTGGCTGAATTTCCAAAATATCCCAATCAATTGATAATTTGCTTAATCTCGGTGGAGTTCCTGTTTTTAATCTTCCTCTTTCAAAACCGAGCTTTACAAGAGATTCGGTGATACCGTTTGATGGTTGCTCGCCAAATCTTCCGCCACTTGTTGATTTTAACCCTGTATGCATAAGTGCATTTAAAAAAGTACCTGAAGATAAAATTACAGCTTTTCCAAAAATATCCTTTCCCGAAGCTGTTTTTACACCTCTCACTTCGCTATTTTCTGCAATAATATCAATAACTGATTCTTCAACGATTTTAAGATTTGCGGTATTGCAAATAATGCTATAAACTTCATCGGAGTAAAGTTTTCTATCCGATTGGCAGCGCGGCGACCATACGGCCGGGCCCTTTGATTTATTAAGCATTCTGAATTGAATTCCAGTCCGGTCTGCAATTCCTCCCATTATTCCACCTAAAGCATCAATTTCTCTAACCAAATGTCCTTTTGCCGTACCTCCAATCGCGGGATTGCAAGACATCCTGCCAAGAGCAAATTTATCCATTGTAACCAACGCAACCGAACAGCCCATCCTGGCACCTGCCGAAGCAGCTTCAATTCCAGCATGTCCACCCCCAATTACTATTATATCGAAGTTCATATGTTTTTAATTTCTTTTTTTGGTCATATGGAACTCGTCCCGATAAATCGGCACTCGTTTCATAAATTATCTTTTTTGCTTTGTTTCACGTGAAACAAATTATTATTTAATTGCAAATATTTTCAGAAGTTTTTTGCCGTTTCACGTGAAACTTTTATTTTCCAATACAAAACTTTGTGAAGATATTATTTAAAATATCATCCGTTGTAACTTCTCCTATTATTTCCGCAAGATCATTCTCGGCATTTCTTACATCGAGAGAAATGAACTCACCACTCATTTTATTTTTTGCCGATTCTCTTGCCTTAAGCAGGTTTTTTTTTGCTCTTTTAATACACTCATAATGACGCATATTCGAAACTATTGCTGTTTTCTCACTGTATGAATAATTACCGAGCGCTTTTTCATTAAGCAGATTTAATAGATTACTTATTCCTTCCCCGGTTTTTGCTGATAACTTTACATCGGATTTTACACCATTTACTTCCTTTAGATCAATTTTATTTAGAACCTTAATAATATTTTCTTGCTTATTTAGCTCCTGTAATTCCGAGTAGAGTTCTTCGGGGAAAAGCTGCTCCACATCACCGACGAACAAAATTATATCAGAGTTTTTCACAGCTTCCCGTGATCTTGTCACGCCTTCCTTTTCAATCTCATCTTTTGATTTCCTGATTCCTGCCGTATCAAACATTCTGAAAAGCACTCCATCAATCGATACTTCTTCTCTTATCACATCTCGTGTTGTGCCGGGAATGCTGCTAACAATTGTGCGCGATTCTTTTAATATATAATTCATTAAAGATGACTTACCTACATTGGGTTGTCCTACAATTGCCACATTCACGCCATCTCTTATAACTCTGCCGAATGAAAATGTTGAAAGAAGTTTATCTATTTCTTCAATTACATTGTTAATTCTTTTTATCATCTCTCCTTTATCAATAAATTCCAGATCTTCTTCTGCAAAATCCAATTCAAGTTCAACAAACGAAGATGTATTAATTAGCCTCTCTCTTAACTCATTTACTTTTTTAGATAGTAAACCATCTAACTGATTACGGGAGCCGCGCAGCGATGCTTCGGTTCTGGAATTAATTACATCTGCAACCGCTTCTGCCTGTAACAAATCAAGTCGATCATTAAGGAATGCACGCTTTGTAAATTCACCTGGTTCGGCCAAGCGAACACCTTCAGAAATCAAAAGTTTTATAATTTTTTGAGCAATGAGCGGATTACCATGAGTATTTATCTCAACAGCATTCTCACCGGTATATGAGTTCGGCTTTTTAAAAACTGATACGAGAACATCATCAATTAACTCCCCATCTCTACTTATAATTTTACCGTAATGAATTGTATGTGAGTCCACCTCTGTTAACTTCTTTTTGCCGGCAAAGACTCTATCAATTAACTTAATCGCTTCTGGTCCGCTAACTCTTACTATAGAAATTGCTCCAGTTCCGGATGGAGTGGCTGAAGCAATAATTGTATCTTCGTTAAATATGTTTTCCATACAAAAAAATAAAATTACAAGGATGCAAAAATATATATAAAACCCTCTATTTACAATAATATTTTAGACGCCTCCCAACTTCTTATAATGCTTATGCAGGCGTATAGAAATGGAATGTTCATTAAATGGCGAAAGTCGTGTAGATGAAGAAGGTAGTATTTTTATCTGCCATTTAATTAGATTGTATGAAGATAACAATTGACCTATTAAATTCATCTTTAGCTCCCTCCCCTAAAAACCTAATGAATGAATTTATGAATATTTGGCACACAAAAAGTTGCGTTCTGTCAGACCAACTAATTATTCTTCAGATAGTAAGACAAATTGTCAATGATATGTAAAACATCATAAAATATTCTAACTTGTTATATTACAATGAGTTAAGAGCATTTTTGTCACTTGGCACGCACGTTGATATTATCATATCGGCAATAAAAAAAAGTATAAACAAAAAATACAATTATGGAGGTGTTATTATGACGCTAGTAAGATTTAACCCTACAAGATATATTTTCAATCTCGAGCGTGAGTTCAACAGAATGTTTAATACATTCAATGATAGATTTGGTTTGTCAAAGAAAAGTGGTTCAGATGAGGAATATGAAAATGCTGTTTGGATGCCATTAACAGATGTTGCTG
>JBATTD010000770.1:0-2102 GCA_049670345.1 Ignavibacteriaceae bacterium | reverse complement strand
CTGAAATATATCTCGGTCCCTGCGACGGAGCAATAAATTCTGTACTTATAAATTGAAATAACGAATCCTTAAAAAATATTGCATTGTCAGTATCGGGACCATTAATAAAATCTCCGGCTTCATATTCATCGCTTAAAACTTCATTTAAAAATTCATTAACTGCAGTTTGTGATAAAATTTCCTGAACAACGAGAATATCAGGATTCATCTCATCCATGATTAACTGAAACTTTGGATTTTTTGTAGCCGTATTATTTGGGTAATTAAGAAGATTATATGTTGCAATTTTCACTCTCTCCTGGGAATTAACGAAGGTTGCTGAAAGCAATAGTATAGTTAGAATAGGTATTATATAATTTTTCATTTTCATTTTCATTTTCTTTTCTATAAGTCGGTTGAGAGACTAAATCTCAGAATTCTGTTATTTCCTGTATCAGCCACGTACAAAGTATTATTAAAATGAGCAACACCGTGCGGTTGACTGAAATAATCAGGTCCGCCAAAAGATTCCAGCTCATCACCAAATGTATTAAACTTATAAATACTGTCTTTTCCGGCATCAGCAATATATATATTGCCGAAATTATCAATAGCACTTCCTTCCGGTTGTTCAAACCTGCTTGGTATCATAAAATCCAATCCTGAAGAGGGAGAAAAATTACTAACATATCTTTGGTCGATTGGTGTAATTTGATAATGAAGCCAATTTGATTTAAAACTTGTTCCGCCGGTTAAAGTAATGATTATATCAATTGATTGATCATTAAACGACGTCATAGAGCTAATATCATAAGCTGATACAGGGCCCTGTCCTAAAGGATCTATGTTAGGAACCCTTCCTACTAAAGTATCACCCTCAGCGCCTTCACTGAAGAATTTCTTAGGTAAAAAAAGTAAAATTGAATT
This sequence comes from Ignavibacteriaceae bacterium, assembly GCA_049670345.1. Classification (GTDB taxonomy): domain Bacteria; phylum Bacteroidota; class Ignavibacteria; order Ignavibacteriales; family Ignavibacteriaceae; genus BMS3ABIN03. Next base: position 1,196 of record JBATTD010000770.1, on the reverse strand, counting down.
ATCAGGGTCTATAAAACTTGTATTGTTCGGTCCTTTTCTTGCCACGTAAAATATATTATTAGCAAAAACACAAGCTCCAGTATATTCAAGTTCAGGTCTGTTTAAGTCTTCGGTTCTTGGTAATAATCTTGTAATCGGTACAATTTCAATTTGATGCTGTACGGATACAAGATCGAGTTTAAATACAGCACTAAATGTTTGTGTGCTGCCTCCAACTGAGGTATCAAATTGCGCCACAACAATTAAGTTTAATCGATGATCCTGTGCAAGTGCAACAGGATGCTTTATGCTCCGGCTTCCAAGTATCTCTCCCGCTAAATTGAGCATTACAACCCTGTCGTTCTCCGTATCTGCTACATAAATGAAGGGTTCGCGACCAACCATAACATCCTGAGGTTTATTATACCCTTCCCACATAGGTTTTAACAAAACAAAAACCGTATCACCGCCAATATTTACATCATCATCGCTAGGATCAATTTGATTGAGATCAAACTTGTCTGCACAACTCGAGAGAATTGTTATAACTCCAATAAAAACAAGCAGTTCTATGTATCTTCTAAACTTCATTAAAATCCCAAAATAATTGAAAATCTGTGAACTGAACCGAGTTTTTCAAAATTTGAAAATGCATAATCGAATGTAAAATGTGCTATGCTTATTGGTACATCCACACCTGCTCCAAACGACCAATTTTCCGTATCAACATTAAATTTATAACCACCACGTAAAAACAGAATGCTCCGCCAGAGATATTCCGCACCAAGAGAAAAATTTTCACTGTTATCATTCGGATGATTCAACTGAATTGATGTTGTAACCTTATGTTCCGTTGACTCATATGGTTCAAACGCAAAACCAATTCGAAACATAGTTGGTGGAGAGAATGACTGCCAATCAGTCTTTTCTCCTCTATTGCCAACAAGTACTACCTTACCATCGGGTGCAAGTTCGGCACCAAAATTTGAAACCGTTACAGCAAATCTTGTTGAACCAAGCCCGGTCCAATAATAAGTTCCAAGATCAAGCATAACTCCGCGCATCTTTAATTTATCGAGAGTTTCTTCTATATAGCGTACAGTAGCTCCGAAACTAAATTTATCTGTCATCTTTTGAGAGTAAGTAAGTGCAATTGCAATATCGCTAAAGCTGAAAAACTCTCCTGTACCGAAAGGTGCAAATTCTGTTGTTACAGC
>JBATTD010000769.1:0-2160 GCA_049670345.1 Ignavibacteriaceae bacterium | reverse complement strand
GTCTTTAGCCTGGGATGCCTTCGGAAATAAAAACGGCTCTGAAAATCTTTCTGATCTCAGAAATGCAATTAATAAATACAGGAACACGCCTGAAACAGATCCTACAATCGGCTGCATTATTCTTAATCAACCTTTTTTCTTTACTGAAGATCATTGGATCGATGTTCCAAGTTCTTTTGCTAAAAATATTGTTTCTGGAAAAACTTATGACACGAATGAATCAGATGGCGAGAGATTATGGAATGAGGTGCTATTACGATTAGGCGATGTAAAAATTGAAGGAATGGTGGCAGAACCTTTAGCTGCTTATGGAAACGAGTATTTAATTAAAAGCAGATTAGGACAAGGCGCGTTTAGAATTTTAGTAACTGGTGCCTACAATCGTAAATGTGCAATTAGCGGAGAAAAAGCTCTCCCGGTTTTACAAGCAGCGCACATTAAACCTTTTAATGAGCAAGGACCAAATAGTGTTAATAATGGATTGCTACTACGTTCTGATTTGCACATTCTTTTTGATAGAGGATATCTTACAGCAACACCAGAAAATAAAATTGAAGTTAGCAGAAGAATTAAAGAAGAGTTTAATAACGGAAAGCATTATTATGCTTTTCATGGAAAAGAACTTTATGCCTTACCTAAAATTATTGAGGACAGACCAAGCCTAGATTTTATTAGGTGGCATAATGAGAATATTTTTAGAGGGTAATACTGACATGAAATCCTTATTTCCAAAACCCACATTCAAAGTTGATGATATTATTTCTTACGCAGAATTAGTTGCTGCAGAAAATGCCAACATACAAAAAGGAATGAACTTTCAAATCAAACCTGAGTACTCCATCTTCTTAATGTCTGTCCGTAAAAATGCACCTTACGCAGATGAGTTTGATGAAAAAACAGGAACACTTATTTATGAAGGGCACAATGTTCCAAGTAATTTAGCGAAAGATCCAAAAGAAGTAGACCAACCAATCACAACACCAAAAGGCACGCTTACAGAAAACGGAAAATTCTTCACCGCTGCACAATCTTATAAAATGAGATTAGCAGATGAACCGCACAAAGTAAAGGTATACGAAAAAATAAAGGACGGGATTTGGTGCTACAAAGGTTTCTTCAATCTTGTAGATGCAAAAATTGTTAACACCGGAAAGAGGAATGTTTTTAAATTTTATCTTTTGCCTGTAGAGTTCATATCAAAAAGAAAGCAAATCACTCTTCCACATTCAAGATTAATTCCAACTGTAGTGAAATTAGAAGTCTGGGCAAGAGACAAAGGCCAATGTGTTCTTTGCGGTTCAAAAGAAAATCTCCACTTTGATCACGACTTGCCTTACTCAAAAGGTGGCACCTCATTAACCGCAAAAAATGTTGAGATACTTTGTATGAAACACAACTTAAAGAAGTCTGATAAAATTCTTTCTTTTCCCCCCATCTTCATTTCATAGATTCCGGCTTTCTCCCGAAAGTCCGTTCCGAAGGAATGCCTTCGGCAAAGGACTCCTTTGGAGGATGCCTTTGGCAGCCGGAATGACAGATTGATATTGATCCCGGCGACTGAAAAAATAAAATATCTCTCTTCGGTTTTCCCCCCCGGGCTCCTGTTATTTCTTAATCGTTCGTTCACATACTAAAATTTTCCGTTCTTAAAAATATTAAGCCCTCTGTCATTAATTTAATGCAATGTATGTGTTTAAAAACTATTTTCTCAGCGGTGTTAAAACATTTATAAACTTTTAATAAGGAGCAGGTAATGAAAACTTTAATCACAGTGTTCTTAGCGCTTCTTGTTGTGCAAACTCTGTCGGCACAAGTAACTGAATTCCCTGAGAATAAGAAATCTCTAATTGTTGATAACCTTACTGTGGGAATTGAGTCCGATAATAACGGGCTTCAAACCAGCGCAGCCCTGGTAATTTACGATCTGATAAACGAATCCTACATTGAAAGCGGCGACGCATCAAAAGCAATGATTCCCCTGTTAAAACTTTTGAAGAACGGAAAAACCGATGAAGAGAGAATAGCGGCAGCATTGGCGTTATATAAGCTTGGAAATCCAATCGGGATATATCGACTAAGAGGAGTCGCTGTTTTTGATGATAATGAAAAAGTGGCCACTGTATGTAAAAATTTATACTACACTTATCATAAACTTCAAGG
>JBATTD010000768.1:0-1661 GCA_049670345.1 Ignavibacteriaceae bacterium | reverse complement strand
AGATATAAGTGCCTTTTCAGTTGCCTCACCGAGAGTTAAATCTTTTTCTAAACAAAACTGTTTAAATTGTTTGTGCATTTTATCACTTATATGCAGGATTTTATCCCGTTTCTTTTTCACTTTTGGCATATTGAACCTCTTTACTATTAAAAGTGTAGTTATTAATGAAGTTTAGTAGGGAATTGTGAGGAATTCTTTTATGACACCTACCAGGCGGAAGTAAAAAATCCAAATTACCATCAGAAATTAAGGTTGAAATATACGCTGGACGAACTTCCAAAAGCTTTGCAGCTTCACGTATTGAGTAAGTTTTTATTGACAAAGACAATAATTAATCCTATGTTTAGAACAAATGAACGAAAGAACATTTTAATAATACAAGAAATGTAGAATAATGTCAAGTGAGGGCGTGATATGTTGATTAGTGAGGAGCGTTTAAGGGAGGCAATAATTGAGAAGTTCGGGAGTCAAGCAGAATTTGCTAAAGCTGTAGGTTACAGCGAGGGGCAGATATCCAGAGCTATAAAAACTCAATCGCCAAAGTTTATAGTGGCTTGTAAAAAAGCCGGGATTGATATAAACGAAATTGTTACAAATGAAAAGGGAGGTAGTGCTATTGAAGAAGTGAAGCTATTGAAGAAAAGAATTGAAGAGCTTGAAACGATAATAGAACATCAAAAAGAATTATTGGAAAACTATAAAGAATTATTATCTAAAAAAGAATAGATGGCTACGATAAGAAAACGAAATGGTAATTTGTATATAGATTATTACGACGAAGCAGGGAAGCGGCATCGTAAAGCTTTGCATCTTTCGAATACTCGCGAGAATTATACAAAAGCATTACTAGAGAAGAAAAAAATTGAGTATGAACTTGGGGCAGGAATATATAAGGAAAGAGCAAAAAGAATTAAGAGTAGAGAAAAGACACTCAAAGAGGGATTCCTTGAATTCATTGCCTCACGTAAAAATCCAAGTCCGGAAACAATTAAAGATTATGAATATGCTTTTAAAAAGGTTACTGATAATTTCGGAGATAAAAGAATAAGTAAGATTAAAAAAGAAGATATCGAAGATCTCGAAAATGATCTGCAGCTGTCGATAACTGAAAATTCTATTGCTTCATATTTCAAAAAGTTAAAAGTTATATTTAACTATTTCCAAAAAGCTGGATGGATAGAAGAAAATCCTATCCCATCAAAACAAATGAAGATCGAGGAACCCGAGACAATTCCTCGTAAAGATCTTGAGGAAATACTGATGAAATTAAAACAAAGGAACAGAGAGCACTTCAGAGTCGTTGCTTTACTGTTGCTAACAGGTTTAAGGATTTCTGAACTATTAAGATTAACATTTGAGGATATAGACTTCCGGGATAACATTATGATAATTCGAAACAGTAAAGCGAGACGGGATGATAAGTTTCCGCTATATGAGGATTTGAGAGAATTTCTCATTGAAGAATTTCCCCAAAGATCCGGAAGACTGTTCAATTACAAAGATAGACACAGCATGAAGTTCTTTAAGAAGTTTCTGAAAGCTGAGGGTTATGATAATTACAATTTCCACAATCTGCGTAAAACATTTATCAGCAAGCTGGTAAATTCGGGATTGAGTGTGTATGATGTAATGACTCTGGCACGACACAGATCTATCAAGAC
>JBATTD010000767.1:0-4631 GCA_049670345.1 Ignavibacteriaceae bacterium | reverse complement strand
ATTTAAACCTGATCCTAAACAAAGCAAATGGTACTATGGTGGAAACATTGGCTTTAACTTTTGGAACGATTATTTTTATATAGGGGTCTTTCCACTGGTAGGGTATAAAGTAAGTCCCAAATTTTCGGTTGGTGCTAAAGTTGGCTACACTTATTATAGTTATAACAACTCAGATTTTAGTACTAATAATTATGGTGGTAGTATTTTTACCAGATATCGTGTTGTTCCACAGTTTTATCTGCACGGAGAATTCGCATATTGGAGTTACGAGAGACAAACTTTTGTAAACCTGCAGTCCGGGTCTGAAAGAGTTTGGGTTCCGTTTCTATTCCTTGGAGGAGGTTTTTCACAAATGGTAAGTCCTAATGTTTGGGTTTTTGTAGAAGTTCTATTTGATGTAATACAAGACTCAAATTCTCCGTATAAAGATTGGGACCCCTTCGTTAGCTTTGGAGCAGGTGTTGGGTTCTAAACAAACATTGTAATAAGCAATTTCTTTAGAATTCTATTTTCAAAGTAGAATTAGAAATATTTTTTAAATTAGAGGTTGTCGGATAATTCATTATGTCGGGGTGGGTAGATTCGAAATCCCCCTCGACTCTTTTAATTATGAAAGAAATTGCATTTGCTTAACAATATCGATCTTTTATCAATATCCATACTCTGAAAGTCCGCTGATTCCATAAAGTTTCTATGAAAAGTGTGAAGTTTTACGCACGTACAGTCTAACGAAAATACCTGCCTATATTATTAATCTGCACTGGGGAAATGAAAGTATATTATTGAAATTTACTTTAGTAATATCATCTTTTTGGTTTGCGTAAAGTTGGAGGTTTGTAATTTATAGAAATAAATACCGCTTGGTAAAGTTGTTGCATCTCCGACGGAGGCGGATCCGCCTTTGGCGGAAAACTCAAGTTCATAATTACCGACTGTTCTTTCTTCATTAACAAGTGTGGTTATTTCACTTCCCAAAACATCATACACTTTAAGTGTAACAAAACTTATTTCTGGAACTGAATAACTGATTGTTGTAGAGGGATTAAAGGGATTCGGATAATTTTGTTTAAGTATAAAAGATTCATCCAGGTTTGTGTCCTTATCTTCAATTCTGGTTGCTGAAGATGGAAAGAAATACTCTAGAATTCTATCAATTGTTGCACGCCATAAACCCCAGCTATGGTCTTCGGGGAGTTCGAGCCAGTCAATTTCATAACCTTTTGTAATCAGTTCATCTTTCATCATACTCATATCTAATCTTATACTTCCTTCATAGCTGCCCCAAATTGAACTCCATTTTATATCTTTTTTGGGTCCATTAATTATTAGGTTTAATGCCTCATTATTATTTACCCACAACGCACCGGAATGAATTCCGCAATTCGCAAAAACATCAGGATAATTATAACAAATTAAAGAAGAAATGTTGCCGCCTAAGGAGGCGCCCAGCACTAAGCGATTGGAGGATTCTGTAATTGTATTGTAACTACTATCAATAAAAGGAACGAGTTCTTCTATAAAAAATACTTGATACTCTTCTCTTAAGTCTCCTCCGTATTCAGTATTGCGGTTATTTGGTTTCACAAATACACCAATCAACGGTTCTATTTTATTGCTGTCTAAAAGATTATCGAACACATTTATTGCGCTTGCTAAATTCAAATATTCAAATCCATCCTGAAAATAAACTGCCGGATAGGACATAGGGGAATTACCGTTATAACCTGGTGGTAAATAAATTTTTAATTGATAAGTTGCATTTAAATGTGTGCTAAAAATAGATTTTGTTTCTTGTGTTCCATGATTAATATTAGGATTATATGCAATCTCCCACGGTTGCACATATTCCGGCATTGCAAGTTCAGAATTTGGTCCAAATCCACCCAAAACTGTATTTGGATTTTCAGGATCTAAAATCCAATTGCTTCCGTTCAACACAAATTTATAATCCAATCGAGCATTCATTTCAAACACTTCTGAAACATACCAGAAATTTGTTTGTTCTAATTTTGTCATTGAGTGCAAATTTGCATTCCAACTGTTAAAATCTACGGGCACAGTAACGTTGTTTGGAGTTCCCAGGTAAATGAAATTCGCAGTACTGTCTTCAATAAAAGGGATACCTTGCTGCCTTGCCACATTTATAAAGCTATCAATTACACCTGCTTTTACTGATGAATCGCCTAGTGAGTTAACATAATTTATAAATTGTTCAAATTGGCTTTGGGGAAAGGATAATCCAGATATTGCTAAAGTTAGAAAAAGAAATATTTTTTTCATCTGCATTTTCTCGAGATAATTTTTTGCGTTGCTTAAAGTTATAAATATTTTGATAAACTGTAAAATTGATGACTTATATTTAATAAGATGGGTATTGTTATTTCATTTAACAATTGCTAACCAAACCCAAGGCTCACGGCTCTTTATTCAAGTGGGAAAAAGGGATTATCATTATACACATAAGATTACATTTCATATAAAACCCCTACCTATAATATTAAGCAGGGGTTGGGGAAATGAAATTAAGTTGTTGAAATTTATTTTAGTAATATCATCTTTTTTGTTTCACTAAATTTATCTGCACGCCCAGGCGCATAAACTTGTAGATTATAGAAGTAAATTCCACTTGGTAAACTGGAAGCATCAAATTTAACTTCATAATTGCCGGATGATTTATCTTCGCTAACAAGTGTTGAGATTTCCCTTCCTAAAAGATCAAACACTTTAAGTGTAGTAAAGCTTAGTTCCGGTATGTTATACCGTATTGTTGTTACGGGGTTGAATGGATTTGGATAGTTTTGGTATAACTCATAATCATCAGGCGATGCATTGTATCCCGAAGCTACATTTGTAATTACCGGTTCATATGTAACTTCAAAATGTCCCCCTTCACCTGATGGTAAATTTAGAATCCTTTCATATGGATCAAAGTTTGCATAGGCTTGTCCATCTTGTAAAACCTGGTTGATTATCAGATTACTTTCTTTGATTGCAATGGGAGTGAGTAAAAATTCACGGTTGTAATCAAGTGGTTCAAAATGATAATGTAAAGTAACAGGTTGGTTAGTATAAAACAGATTACCGTACAAGTACGTATAATAACCGGTCTCGATTGAATGATACCCGGCTTTACCCGAATTTCCTTTTTCTTCACCCCATGCAAGACCTCCATAACGGGTTCGGTCGGCATATATCTCCCCGTTTTCATTATCCACAAAATAATTCATAAAAAAGTTAATCGTTTCATCAGCCATTTGCAGATACCAGGATTCCTTAGTGATATCATACATTTGAAGACCGGCTACAATCGCTTGCTCCATTTGCCACCAGGCCTTTGCACTATCCTGTAATCCCCACAATAACATTTCACCAGTAATACGATTAAAATCTTTGTACGGACCACCATATTCATGGTCATAACCATTCTCCCAAACATCAGTAATTAAAACTTCTGCAGAATTTACAAAAGAAGTATCGGGAAATAACTGATGAATTCGTGCTAAACACCAACCGGCTTTTAAAACATGTCCCATAATTGTCATCGTCTCGTTGTTATTCCAGTTCCAATCAGAGTCGTATTTTTCAACAAATCCTATTGCCTGCTGAGGCATGCTTGCGACCATGTAGTCAATTATTTCGGTTGCGAGTTCTTCTAACCGGGAACGATAAGCTAAATCTTCATTCATTAAGTAGAGATATAAAAGATGTGTTGTAATTGCATCTACCGTTGCATTAAAGCTTTTATCCCAGGCATTTTGGTTGTTAAAACTTGCCAGATCATAATAGCCCAAATACGCAGGTCGTGTATCCCAATAAATATTTTCTAGATGCTGATAGCCCTTCATCAACCAATTCCAGGCTACTGTATCTCCGGTTGCTTCGTAGTATGCAGCGATACTAAGTAAAGCATAATGTTGATAGAAGGCGGTTTTGTTATTGGAGGGAAACATCGGGTTACCATTAATATCAATCTCCTGAAACCATCCATCGTAAGTGTTGTCCCAGGCGTGAGCATACATCCAGTTCAATGCTCTTTTGGCAAAACCAAGATAAGTTGTATCTCCGGTTAGCATATATGCACGAGTTAAACCATAAGCATTTCTGGATTGCGTAAGCATATTTTTATTTGTACCCCAATTAGTTATTACGTTACCGAATTTATCAATATTAGTAAAAAACCCACCAATTTGTTCATCCCATGTTTGCAGCCAGAACTGCGCACAACTATCGGTGTAACCAATTGCTAAAGTCGGATTTTGCAGGTAAGGTGAAGTTGGGGAATATTGTGCTTTTAGCGGAGTACTGCTAAATGATATATAAAGTAAAATAATAGAAAGTAAGTATTTTTGCATAATAAATACCTTTACAAATTTATAATCCTAATTTAATGAATGTTTCTATTATCAATCTACTATTTTTTAATTTCCACCTCTAGACTGTAGTTGGAAACTTTCTCATTCATAAAGTAGACAAAACATTATCGGGGAAACCCCACAAACCAGAGCGAGGCAGTATGTCTATCGCATTAAAAAGTAAAGAAAGAAGAATCATTATTCCTAAGTAAATAACAAAGACAATTGCCACATCCTTACCGCTTTCAGGTTGTTCCTTTCTGAGTAATAGCCTTAAAG
>JBATTD010000766.1:0-3090 GCA_049670345.1 Ignavibacteriaceae bacterium | reverse complement strand
TCTTGAATCAGCAAAAAAATTAAATCCTGCTATGCAAAGCCTTGATAGCTGGCTTGAAAAAAATAAAAGTAAAATCCCGCTGGAATAACTAATCACTTAACACGGCAATTATGCTTAGCTGCAAGTTGCCGTGTTTCAATATTAACGACCGTACTCAATCTTTTATTCTTCGACTTCTTTTCTACTTCCAATTCCCGCACGTTATTTACTGCATGTTATAATACTTGCCACTTGTTAACCTATCTGCCCTGCCTACCGGCAGGCAGGCATCTGGCAGGCTTGCCCGCCGGAACGAAGTGAAGGAGGGTTGAAACCCGTTTTAATTAAAGTTAAGTTTCATCTGTTTATAATTTCTCTTTTTGGTCAGATGGAACTCGCATTATAATCATTACCTTGTGTTTAAATGGTTTTTTATGCTCGTTTCATAGTAACAAAATAGGAATCTCTGTGTTACTCCTAATAAAATTAAAAATTATTTTAAGGTGCACTATGAAATCTATTACTAACACCCTTCTGTTAATTCTTCTTCTTTATTCAATTATATCCTGTAATAATCCCCGGGATGAATCCAAAGTAAACCCACAGCAAGAAAAAAAGGCAGCCTTACAAGATGGTGACTTCAAATCAACTTTGCAGGGAATACGCAGCGTGTTGGATAAGGCAATTCTTGATAGAGATTATGAGACATTACTAAAATACCATACGGATGACGTGATCTTAATGCCAAATTTCAGACTTGCAATAAAGGGTAAGAAAGAGCTGCGTGAACAATATAAGAAGGATAAGAAATCCGGAATTAAATTCCATGCTTTTAACGGCAAGCCTGAAAAGATGTGGGCTTCCGGTGATGAAGTATATGAATACGGTACTTATGGTTTAGCAGTAAGTTCTAAAGACACTGAACATCCTTATGCTTTTTACGGCTCTTACTTTATGATATGGGAAAAACTGCCTGATAGTACTTACCTGATAAAGTATTTAGTAACAAATTTAGATCATGAGCCATATGAAGAATAGCAAAGACTACGGGTTTATATAATTATTTATTACCGGGCTTTAAGGAAATAGTTATAAGTAAAATTTAAACGCGTCTGCATAAAAAGAATTGCAAAGATTAGAATCCTGAAATGATGATTTGGCAACAGACTTAATCTCTATAATTAATAGTTGGACGTATGAACAATATTTGGGAAATCAATAGATAAATGGATTGGCAGGGAATCGAATGGGTTTTGCTACTGTACTGGCTTTCTATGCTCGTGGTGCCAATCTATACCTTCATTACGCTTTTTTTGCGGGTGAAGCGCGGAGTTATGGAAAAGTTCCGGGCAATCCGTTACTTCGCAGGTATTGTAATCATTCCTGTCATTCTATACGGCCTGTTCTTCTTTGTACTTGTTAGCCTGGAGGAGGTAGCACAAATTGATCTTGTAACGGAAGGGCTTGCAAGAAGCTTTCTTTCAGTAATCGGGATCGGTCTTATAATATGGTTAGTATCCTTGATAATCTTTGGCGTGACTCTAAAGATTTTTCGAAAGCCCGGTTGATGCCTTTTTAATTTTGAGTTAAGTTACAGTTGCAGTTATATAAAACAAAAGTGAAAAAAATCTAATATTTATACTCCTTGGGTGCTTAATTTTAATTGGTTGTAAAGAACAAACTCAGTTAAATAAAATAAAAGGCGATTTACAAACCGAATATGTTACAGTTGATTTTTTTACTCCTTCGGGATGGAGTTTAACAATTAAGCAGGATGGTTCGGGTCAAGTTGGATTTGGCTCTCTTGCCACCGATTTTGCTGATTTTGAAAAAAACACTTTTAATTTTTCTGATGTTATACAAAAACTGGAATCAAAATTAGAGACCCAGGGTTCAATATCATCTGTTATAGCTGTTAATTTATGGGAAAGCGATGAATCATCTATAAACGTTCAATACATTTCAGATAAGACCTTAGTAAATAAGTTTTTTCAAAAAGCACTTTCATCTATAACTATTAACAAAGAAAGAATAGAAGAAATTTATAAAGAAAAAAAGCCAGTGTCTTTTGAGTTGTAAATAAATACACCAAACCCGCAACTCTCCGAAGTGCCGAAGGCATCCCTTCGGGAGAGTCCTTTGGACATCCCGAACGCTTTTTCCTCAGGGCTTTTTCAAATTTATGGGTTTAGTACAAGAATCAATATTAAGGAGGTAAGATGAAAGCAACAGTATTCACATTTTTTTTAATAGTAATAGCGATGTGCTCAATACAGGCACAACAGACACAATTGTTTGATGATCGTCCGAAGATTACGGTAAATGGTGAGGCGGTTGTTAAAGTACAACCGGATCAAATCATCATTACTTTTGGTATAGAAACGTGGGATAAAAATATTATGGCTGCCAAGCAAGAGAATAACGAAATTATGAAAAAGGCGGTAGCGATAATTAAAGAATCCGGAATCCCGGATAAAGAAATCCAAACAGACTATCTTTCTATAGAGCCCAGGTATGATAACAACTATGAGAAAAAGAATTTTATAGGTTACTTTGTGCGCAACACTTTTGTTGTGACTTTAGCTGAGCCGGACAAGGTCGAAAACTTAGTAACGGGGGTATTGCAATCAGGCGTAAACTATATTCACAGTATTAATTTCCAGACGACGGAGTTTAAAAAGTATCGTGAACAGGCAAGAGAACTGGCACTGAATGCAGCAAAGGAAAAAGCTGAGAAAATGGCTGGGACTCTGGGTCAGCTTATTGGTACTCCCATTCAAATTAGCGAAGGTTACGGTGGATCTAATTGGTATTATTCAAGCTGGAATGGCTGGGGGTATGGCAACAGCTCCAATTATATGACCCAAAACGTTATGCAGAACATTGAAGGCGGGACGGGAGAAATTTCAGAAACAATAGCGCTTGGTAAGATATCAATTAAAGCAAATGTAAATGTTGTATTTGAACTGAAGAAATAAAATGTGCGGCGACTTAACAGCACCGTTATATTATTAAGAGAATGAACTCAAAAAAAACCTGGCCATCCGTGGCATTAATATCCGGAATTGTTCTAATTATTATTGGAGCAGTATTAATAATCGGCTATATTAT
>JBATTD010000765.1:0-8449 GCA_049670345.1 Ignavibacteriaceae bacterium | reverse complement strand
GATAAGATCGTAAACTTTGTTCACAAATCTGTCTGTTCCCGAAATACCTTTATCACTCCAATCGCCTCCCATTTCGTAGGGACCCATAAACATCAAATACAATCTGAATACATCCGAGCCGTAGTTTACAGTAAACTCATCGGGATTCACAACATTGTCTTTTGATTTAGACATCTTCACGCCCTGGTTTGTAATAGTTCCCTGGTGAATAAGATGCTGAAATGGTTCATCACTGTTTACTAATCCGAGATCGCGTAAGAACTTATGAATGAATCTTGCGTAAAGAAGATGCATTGTTGCATGCTCGGCACCGCCAACGTACATATCAACAGGAACCCATTTATCGGCGAGATTTTTATCAAACATTTCTGAAGATATATTCGGATCTAAATAACGTAAATAATACCAGGATGAATCTACAAATGTATCCATGGTATCGGGATCACGTTTTGCATCCGTGCCGCACTTCGGACATTTAACATTTATATATTTTTCGTCACGTGCAAGCGGTGATTCACCTCCCAGGCTAAAATCAACATCGTACGGTAATTCAACCGGTAATTTATTTACTTCAACAGGAACATTGCCGCAATCAGGACAATGAATAATAGGGATTGGAGTTCCCCAATATCTTTGACGTGAAATCAGCCAATCTCTCAACCTGTAATTAATTGTTCCTTTTCCTATATCGTTATTTTCCAGCCACTTGATAGTTCTTTTCTTTGCATCTTTTACATTAAGTCCGTTTAGAAAGTCGCTGTTGATAGCGGGACCATCACCAAGAAAAGCTTTACCTTCAAAATCATCCGGCGGCTGTACTGTTCTTACAATCGGAAGGTTGAACTTTTCTGCAAACTCCCAATCTCTTTCATCCTGCCCGGGTACAGCCATTATAGCGCCTGTTCCGTAAGTAAGTAAAACATAATCAGCAATCCATATTGGAATTTTTTCCCTGTTAATGGGATTGATTGCAAATGCCCCGATTGAAACTCCGGTTTTTTCTTTTACTGTTGATGTTCGTTCAATCTCTGTTAAAGATTTTATAGATTCTTTGTAATCTTCTACCTGCCGTTTTTGTTTTTCGGTTGTAAGCTTATCAACTAAAGGATGCTCAGGTGCTAAAACCATGTAAGTTGCACCGAACAATGTATCGGGTCTTGTTGTGAATACTTTGATTTCCTCATCATAGCCATCGACTAAAAAAGTTACTTCGGCGCCCACACTTTTACCAATCCAGTTGCGCTGCATAAGTTTAGTTTTATCGGGCCAGTTTATTTTGTCTAAACCTTGCAGCAACTCTTCTGCGTAATCGGTTATTTTAAAGAACCACTGAGAAAGATTTTTTTGTATTACTATTGTTCCGCATCGTTCACAACTACCGTCTGATTGAACTTGCTCATTTGCTAAAACGGTCTGATCTTTCGGGCACCAGTTAACGGGAGCTTTTTTACGGTAAGCGAAACCTTTTTTATAAAGCTGCAAGAAGAGCCACTGATTCCATCTGTAATACTTCGGATCGCAAGTCATAAGTTCGGAATCCCAATCGTACATGCAACCAATTTTGTTTAACTGATTGCGAATGTCTTCAATATTTTTTAGCGTGCTGTCCTGCGGATGGATTCCTGTTTGAATAGCATAATTTTCTGCAGGAAGACCAAAAGCATCATAACCCATTGGCTCAAATACGTTAAATCCTTTTAATTTTTTATATCGTGCCCAGGTATCATACGGTCCGTAATTATACCAATGCCCGCAATGTAATTTTGCCCCGGATGGATAAATAAACATTACAAGTGTATATAATTTATTATCAGTTTTGTTGAAGTTGGTTTTATGAACTTTTTTATCTGCCCAATACTTCTGCCATTTTTCTTCTATTTTTTTGTAAGGGTATCTCATTTATCCATTTTGGGAGTTTTTAAAATTGATTGCAAATTTACCCAAAAGGGGAGGGATTTCAAATTAATGATAGTGGTTAATTATTTTTCAATTAATTACGTAAGGATTATTGATCACAAATCGAAAATTAGAAATAACATTAGTAATTTTACATACGATTTTATTGAACCTTTAATTCAAATAAAATGATAAGGGATAATATGGAAAGTAGAATTGCAATTGATTTTTTAAAGAGAAATGAGCTCTTTAAAGTACAAATGTATCGATGGTATTACAGCTAATGAAGAGCGATGCAGGTCCCTTGTTGAAAACAGCATCGGGATAGTAACTGCATTAAACCCCGTGCTGGGCTATGAAACATCGTCTCAGCTTGCTAAAGAAGCACTAGATAGAAATATTGGGTTGTATGAACTGGTGCTTCAGAAAAAACTGCTAACTAAAGAAAAATTAGATGATATCCTTAAACCGGAAAATATGATCTCTCCCGGAAGATAATCATCATCAATATTTAAGCATTATAATTTTTATTTTATTTTTGAGTAATGAAGCTTCCAGTTCAGTTTCCACGTCTTTCCAATATCTTTAGATGATTCCCAATTCCAGTCAAATTCGTCTTTTGAGATATTATAAAATACCATCCTTTGTATTATTTCATTCTCATCTCTGGTGATCTTTCTTGAAAGGATCATCTTTTCATCTTCCATTCCACCAGTAAAAACCATGTAACCGTTCTGGTCATCAACCCAGGTTTGCTACCATATTTTTTTTACAGGATTATAAACCGAAAAACTTTTGCCTATAAAATCAACGCCGGGCTTACCGCTGAAATTTTCTTGAATTACACAGCTTCCCAGAATTGAAGTAACTACATTTGTTCCTTCTGCTTTAGTGCTGTCGGTATTCTGCCATTCGACTTTCCATTCACCAATCCAGAAATCAAATTGGTTCGCTTCGGGTGAAGAACAAGGTTTTTGATTAGCATCATCCAGAGCTAAAATTGGGATGGCAAAGTAAAGTATGAATATTACGGATATAAAACAATTTAATGTTTTCACTGGAAATTTCTCCTTAAAAATTGAAAAAAAACTCTACTGCAGAGCCGATATTACGGGTGGGAAATACCGGCTCCTTAAATGCAGCAGAACCTAACCTTAACAAGGGTCAGCTATTTAAGTAAAATCATTTTTTTCAATGATGAGAAACTTCCCGCTTCTAATCGATAAACATAAATACCGGAGGGCAGTTTTTCACCCCCAAAATTTAGTTCGTAAAATCCGGGTGTTTTTTTTCTCATTCATCAAAGTTGCTACTTCTTTTCCGAGCAAATTATATACTTTTAATACTACCTGTGATTCTGAAACCACAGAAAACTTAATGCTGGTAGAAGGATTAAACGGGTTTGGATAATTCTGGTATAACTGAAAATCGGTTGGAATCTCACCTGTTAAATCATCTAAACCTGTTGCGCTATTTACGGTAATGTAATCGGTACGGATTTTTGTCTCACTATCAATTCCGTTAGAAACAGTCAACGCAACGGAGTAGGTCCCGTTGTTTGAATAAGTGAAAGATGGATTCTGATCTGTTGCATCAACGGTACCATCATTATTAAAATCCCATTCCCAGCTAGTGATAGGTTGATTCGGATCTGAGATAGAAAGATCTGTAAAATTAACTGCATTAGAGACTTCTACTTCAATTACATCCGCAGAAAAATTTTAACTCAAATATCCTGCTGGAATTTCTTCTTCAACATCGTAAAAATCGTTCGGGCTAACATTTGTTAACACTACTGCCTCACCTGATGTCCACTCAATAATAACGGAATCAATCATTGTTGCATCACCTACTCCAAAATGAACTCTTAAGCTGTTATGCCCATTAAAATTATTCTGGGCAGAAACTTCGCGAAATTGCCAGACAGGATTTCCATTTATAATTGCTTTTAATTTTACTTTAGCACCGATTGCACTTTTATTTGAGATTGATCCTGCCAAAGAAAATAAAACCCAGTTATTTCCATTTTGAGTTTCGTTTTTATATAAGCCTCTTGAACTACTGGCAGAAGCTGTGCTGTAGAAATCAAGATCACCATCGTTATCATAATCGCCAAGTGAAGTAGATCTTGACCCGCCGCTGATAATGCTTTCCTGTGTAAATGTTTCATCGCCGTTGTTCATAAAAACTCTTACAGATTGCTCATTTGTAAGTAAAACATCCAAATCGCCGTCATTGTCAAAATCGCCCCAGGAGTTCCCCAGGTATGTTCCAGCTAATGTTAATTCATTACTAAGACTTGTATAGCTTCCGTTATCATTTCTGTAGAATCTATTTGGTGCACCTCCATAATTCGTTAACATTGCATCAAGATCACCGTCATTGTCATAGTCTCCCCAGCTTGTCCCGTTCCCAAGTTGATTTGCACTAATGCTCGTGAAATCATTCAGTCTTTCAAAATTTCCTCCACCAATATTTCTGAAAAGGAAGTTCTTCGTTACATAAAGATCAAGATCGCTGTCATTGTCAATATCAATCCATGCAGCTCCGGCATAATTTCCATCCGTTGCAGTTGTTGTTACAGGATTGTTTGGGTCAAGCACCTCTACGAAAGTCTGAGAAAATATGGTTGTAAAACTGGCGTTTGTTATGAGAAGAAATGTTATGAGAAAGGGAAGAAATAATTTCCTTTCAATCTTGCACAAAAGTAATGAATTAGATGTTTGCATTTTATCACCTCATTATGTTGATAAATAATTTAGCTTTCGGTAGCAATGATACTTTGGAAAGTCAATAAATAGTATCCTACAGAATGGGTGATTTTTCTTTTAGCGCAGTGGAGTCATAAAAGAGGGAATATTAAAATGAAAAAGAGTTTGTATGGGGGTTAGTTATATCTTCAAGAATAGTGAAAGTAATATTATTATATCAACCTATCCTTTGTAGCTTTCTCAATAGCCCCGGCTTTAGAATTCACATTTAATTTTTGGTAAATGTTTTTAATATGTGTGCGTACGGTTTCTTTATTAATATATAGTTCATCAGCAATCATAGTATAGCTTTTGCCTTTGGAAAGATGCTGAAGCACTTCTGTTTCGCGTGATGTAAGCGGTGAATCAGTACTCCGTTGAAATGACCGGATAACCAGTCTTGCAATGTTTGTGCTCATTGGTGCGCCGCCGTTCAGTACTTCATCAATTGCTTCAATTAATTTTTGAGGGGAGATGTTTTTGGTTAAATATCCTGTTGCCCCTGCACAGAGCGCGTTAAATATTTTTTCACCTTCATCGTGTACTGTAACCGTGAGTATATCAATGTTTGGTCTTATGTTTTTTATTCGTTTAATACCTTCAATGCCGGAGATGCCGGGCAGACCAATATCCATTAGTATTAAATCAGGATCATCGATTCCCAGCTGCTTGATTGCATCTTCGCAATTATCATAATCTGCAATACAAATGAATCTTTCATTGTCATTCAGAAGTGAAACGAAACTTTCCCTTATCAAGTCATCGTCTTCAACGATAACAATTCTTATAAGTCCTTTATTATCTGTCATATTTAAAGGGTTAAAATGAATCCGGTTTAATGTTTTAATAGCAGTAAACAACTGCTAATTAAAATTTAACGATTTAATTGGAAACTTTCCTTTAAATAAAATTTTTGTTCCTTCTCCCGGTTGTGTATCAATTTGTAAAGATGAGTCGATTTTCTCAGCACGCTCCTGCATATTTTTAATACCATTCCCTTTTATTTCAATATTTTGCTCGAAACCGTTACCGTTATCTTCAAGAGAAATTTCTAAATCGTTCCCGTCAGTATGTGTTACAAAACTCACCTTAGTACCATTAGAATGTTTAAGCGAGTTGTTCATACCTTCTTTGAAAATAAGCATGAGATGTCTTTTCCATTCCATACTTAATGAGGCAGATTGAAGCTGCTCATCAAGTCCTTTCACTTCAAAGTCAACTTTGGTATTGCTGTAAAGTTCATCACCAAAATCCTTTAAACGAATAATAAGCTCGTACAATGAATCCTGTTTTGGATCGATTGCCCAGATGAAATCTTTTGTGCCATCATAAAGCTGGGAGGAATTGTTCCTAATCTGATCAAGCAAACTCGATATATCTGAAAATGTATTACCTAACTTTCGTTTAATTAATTCTGTTAAAAGAGAAATTCTTGTTAAACGATGACCGAGTTCATCATGAAAATCATTTGCGGTTTTTCTTCTTATCCGTTCGCCTTCTTTTTCTTTTATTTTTTCTATTTCGACTGCACGTTTCACTTTCTTTCTTACAATTAGGCTATGTACGATAAAAGAAATCGAAACGATTAGGAAAAATATTACTAAATAAAACCAGATTGTTTGCCAGAAGGGTGGATGGATGATAAACGAAACAGATGCTTCGTTGCTGCTCCAAATACCATCACCGTTAGTACCTCTAACAAGCAGAGTATAATCACCGGGTGAAAGATTTTGTATTTTTATTGTATTAGACGTTCCAAGCTCAGTCCAATCGTAATCACCTGATAACTTATATTTAAACGTTGTTTTTACCGGCATACTGTAATCAAAAGAGACAACTTTAAATTCAAGATTGTTTTCATTAGGATTTAATTCTATAACTTCATTATTTAAAAGAATATTTTCTTTTCCACCGTATTCAGTTATGACATTAAAAGTAGAAATTACAACAGGGGTGTTGTATTCGTTAATTTGCACATCTTCGGGATCAAATAAATTCAATCCATCTTTTCCGCCAAAATAAATTTTGCCATCCATTCCTTTTAAGTAAACTCCCTGCCGGAATAAGTTGCTTTGAAGTCCGTCATCCTTATCAAAATTCCTATAAGTATTTTCCTTCGGATTAACATGAGAAATCCCTTTATAGGTACTTAGCCACAACCCTTTGCTTTCATCCTCAACAATTCCGCAGATAACATCATTCGGCAGACCATCTTTTTCAAACAAAGCGGTAAATGAATTTGTTTCGGGATTAATAATGTTTAGTCCGTGTGCAGTACCAATCCACATTTCTCCCTTTGAAGCTTCCTGAATTGAATAAACATAATTATTACTGAGTGATGAAGAGTTATTTAACTCCTGAACAAATGAGGTAAAGCTGCTATCTGCTTTATTGAATAGGTGTAATCCACCGAAAGTCCCTATCCAAATATTCCCCTCAATGTCTTCATGGAGTGATAGGATATAGTTAGCAGTAATGTTATGTGCTCCTTCCTTTTCGAGTGCAATATGTTCAAGCTTACTATCCTTAAATATGTACAAACCGCTGCTGTACGTTCCAATCCAGAGCGTTCCGTTTGAGTCAGTCATCAAATTGTTTATTGACTTATTTGCGAATTCTTTGCTCTGTAATTTGTCCATTACTCCTGATAATTTATTCTTAAACTGATCATACTTATAAATTCTATCACGCAAGGAAACCAATATTATGTTATTACTATCAACTGTAACAGCAGTAATATTTTGTTCGTTTAATAAGCGATGATTTATCCTTTCGATTTTGTTTGAAGCAGGAATGTATTTATTCAAACCACTTGATGTCCCTATCCAGATATATCCGTTATTATCTTCTGCTAGTGAAGTTATAACACTACTACTTAAAGAATTAACATTATCCTGTTTATTTTTGAGCAATGCAAAGTTTGGTTTTCTGTTAATCAATTTGGAAATACCGGATTGATAAGCGTTAATCCATAGCACTCCTGATTTATCTTCAAAAACTGTTTTGATGAAATTTCCACTTAATGAATTTGGGTTTTCGGTGCGGTTGTAGGTTTCGTAAGTGCTATTTAAACTATTAAATTTTACAAGCCCGGTTGTTGTTCCTAACCATATCATTCTGTTATGATCTGTTGCAATGGATTTAATATTTACCTGTGGAAGAGATTCTTCCAGAATAAATTCATCACTTTGTTTATTGAAATAATACAATCCATTTGAAGTTCCAAGCAGCAATTTACTTTTAGATTCTTCACATATACTGCTAATAAAAATTCTCTTCGATGTTTTTTCATTAATCGGAATTTGATATGTAACAAAATCATTAGAACTTAATGAGTATTTTGAAAGACCTAATGGACTGGCAGCCCAAACGGTTCCTTCCCCATCTCTAATTAATTTCCAAATTGGTATAGACCTATTCAGACTATCGCTTCGTACTATATCGTAAGCAGTGAATTTATTTTGTTCGGGATCATATTTGTTTATCCCACCTGTTTCCGTTCCCAACCAGATATTTCTTTTATCATCTTCGGTTATAGCCCAGACAATATCATCAGATATTCCATCAGGATTTGAAGGCTTGTATACGAATCTTGTAAACTTTGTCCGCTGAGGATTAAGCATGTTCAATCCACCGCCCCAGGTTCCAATCCACAGATTCCCTTTGCTGTCTTCGTAAAGGGAAACAATATCATCAAAAGAAATAGACTCGGAATTTTCGGGATTGTAATTAAAAGTTTTGTAATCTCTGCCATCATATCTCACAAGACCGTACATTGTTCCAAACCACAAATAACCTTCGTG
>JBATTD010000764.1:0-8984 GCA_049670345.1 Ignavibacteriaceae bacterium | reverse complement strand
GATTTTACAACAATCCTAACAAATCTCCCTTCACTAATCATCACGTATTAGCTATAAAACAAAAATTAAGCAACAGTTCAGTGGTTGTCCGGTGATATAAAAATTGCGCAAATATTGAGTTTCTGTTACTAATAAGAATTTAAATGAGGAAATATTTAGCAATATTAGTACTAAATTACGTTTTGGGATACCTTCTTTTTGTTCCCTCACAAAAAATTTCAGATGACGAGATTTTAAATCATAATGAAATACCCGCAAGCATAGGCAAAGAGGATAACCCAAGAGCAAGATATTTGCAGGAATTTATGATGCTTCGTGATCCTGCTACAAATGAAATCCCTGCTAATATATTTAAGCTGGAAAGGGAATTTGCTAAAAACCTTCCTAAAAGAGAAAATTTAAATCTTAATAAAAATTCCGGCTCAAATGAAACCACTGCTCTTACCTGGACAGCAAGAGGACCAAATAACGTTGGTGGTAGAACAAGAGCATTAGGGATTGATAGTAGATACCGGTACACCTCCAAATATCAGTATTCTGGCAGGAGGCGTTTCAGGTGGAATTTGGCGGTCAACAGATGATGGAAGTACATGGAGTTCTGTAACTTCGCCCAGCCAATTACATAGCGTAACGTGCATAGTTCAGGATCAAAGATTCGGAAAAAAAGATACTTGGTATGCTGGAACCGGAGAAGCGGTTGGAAATAGTGCCTCGGGCAGCGATGTAAGCACTTTCTTGGGTGATGGAATTTTTAAGTCTACCGATAACGGTCTTACCTGGAATGCAATCCCTTCTACTTCTAACAGCACTCCACAGTCATTTGATCAGGTATTCGAATTTGTCCACAATATTGCAATTGATACTTCTAATACTTCACAAGATGAGATATACGTTGCGGCCTCAAATACCATTCAACGCACCACTGATGGTGGGACGAGCTGGACAACTCCGCTCGGTACTTTTTCCGCTAGTTTTATCTCGGATGTGCAGGTAACTAGCGGTGGTGTAGTCTACGCAGCAATATCTGAATATGACGGCAACTCAGATGATGGGATCTGGAGATCGCCGGATGGAATAACATGGACAAAGATTTCGAATGGGGTAACTGATTTTCCTACCGGCTTTGGTAGGATTACCATTGGAATAGCGCCCTCTGATGAAGATATCGTTTATTTTTTGATTGAATATTCAAATACAACTCCGGCTACAAACGGCCATCAGCTATGGAAATATACTTATTTATCGGGAGATGGTTCTGATAGTACCGGAATCTGGGTCAATAGGGGTGGTAATCTTCCTGACGAATTAGGGGTTCTCGGTTCCACAGGAAATGATCCCTTTCATACACAAGGCGGGTATGATATGTTTGTCCAGGTTAGTCCAAATGATACAGATTTTGTAATAGCGGCAAGCACAAATTTGTACAGATCTACAGACGGGTTTGCATCAACATCAAATTATAAAAGAATAGGAGGATATGCTAACCCGTTAACTTATGATCACTATACAAATCATCATCCGGATTTACATGCAGGTGCTTTTCTACCGGGAAGTAATATAATATATTATTCAGGAAGTGATGGTGGTGTGCATAAAACAAGCGATATTACAACAAGTACAGTAAGCTGGACATCACTAAACACCGGGTACAATACAAGCCAGTTTTATTCTTTATCCTTAGCACCTGAATCAGGTAGTGATACTTTGATGGGAGGAACACAGGATAACGGTACCTGGTTAGGAACATCCTCTGGTTTATCAAGCTGGACAAACGTTGAATCCGGCGACGGCACAATTGTGGAGGTTGCCCCTACTGCTGATGACAAACTTTATACAGCATATCAATACGGTGGAGTAAGAAAAAGCCAGCGGGATGGGACTTATATCTCAGATTATACACCATCAAGCGCCCTAAACCAACTTTTTGAAAATCCTTTAGTGCTGGATCCCGACAATTCAACTCTGATGTACTATGCTGGTGGAACAACATCTACTAATACGTGTATTTGGCGTTGTAATCCCAAAACAGCTACATCGTCTGATTGGACTAATTTGTCATCAACAAATATAAATAGTGACCAGGTTAGTGCTTTAGGAATTTCAACTACTAACTCTACCGATGTATTATATTACGGGACAAAGAGCGGGGTTGTGAAAAGAGTAGATAGCGCAAACTCCGGTCCATCCCCCACTGTAACGGATGTATCTACAGGATTACCAAGTGGTTATGTCAACTGTCTTGCAGTAGATCCAACAAATTCAGATAGTGTTATTGCCGTTTTCAGTAATTACAACTTGCAGAGTTTATGGTATTCCACTGATGGCGGCTCGAACTGGACTGACGTAGAAGGAAATCTATCAGGTGCAACAGGACCATCTGTTCGCTGGGCAACAATTTTTTATGTGGGCGGGACATCTCATTATTTCCTTGGCACAAGTGTAGGCATTTATTTTACAAATACACTTAACGGCGGATCAACAATATGGACCCAGGAAGCTGTGGGTTCTATCGGCAATGCAGTAACCGTAATGTTGGACTGGAGAGACAACGATGGAACACTTGCCGCGGCCACACACGGAAAAGGCGTATATACCGCACCGGTTACATCTCCGTTGCCTGTCGAATTAAGTTCATTTTCAGGCATATTCCAAAATGGAAAAGTGAATTTGTTGTGGAAAACCGAAACCGAGGTAAATAACTACGGTTTTGAAATTGAACGCACTGCATCTTCCAGTAACACTGATTGGAAAAATATTGGTTTTGTTGAAGGACACGGAAACAGCAATACTCCAAAATCTTATGAATTTGTAGACGAAAGTGTAATGTACGGAAAGCATTATTACAGACTAAAACAAATTGATAATGATGGCAGTTTTGAATACAGTGATGTTGTTGAGATAGATGTTCCTCTTTTACAAGATTATGCTATTCTGGAACAAAATTATCCAAACCCGTTTAATCCCGAAACAAAAATACGCTTTATTGTAAATGATAATACTCGTGTCTCATTAAAAATATTTGATGCTGTTGGAAGCGAAATTGCTGAAATCTTTAATGATAAGGTGGAATCCGGAAGAATATATGAGGTTAATTTTAATGGTTTGTATCTCAGTTCTGGAGTTTACTTTTATAGTCTTATTTCTGAAAAGACCAGTAAAACAAAGAAAATGCTCCTAATAAAGTAATTGCTAAGAATTAGGAACAATTACACCTATATCAACTACCCCATTTTTCTTTTTCAAACAAGATAAGATATTCTATTACATACATCCCAAAAAAATTAAATATTTTTATTTTCTTACAGCCGAATCTTAAAAAAATTCTTGCTTCGTTTAAGACACAATCTTAATTTAAATCATTTCTCGATAATATTGTCATAAGCCGATAATATTGTCATAAGCCGGTAATATTGTCATAAGAAAATTAGACCGAAAGTTAGTTGATAACAAAATTTGTGCTTTAGCAAATTGGCATTCCCTTTGCATAAATTACGTCGAGGATGCTAAAATTTTGAGGGTTGAACTTTTATTCAATTAATAAAGTGGATTAATTATGAAATCTTTAACATTTTTAGCATTTCTAGCTGCATTTCTTATAGTGGGCTGCACGGATACTTCAATTGCCCCTATCAAATCGGATAATCAATCAGTTCAATTGATCAAGCTCCCGCCAAAAGCAGGATTATCTGTTGAAAACGAGTATTTTGTAACCAAAACAATAAATGGAAATGAAGGCGGAACATTAAAAATAAAGAAAAGTTATGTTGCGCTAGATGGTCATACTGTTAAAATAGATGTGAAATGTATAATAAAAAAGAATTCTTTTTCCGGTGATGCTACCATTACGATGACGGTAGATGCTGATTATGCCGCCGTTCGATTCATTCCCCATATGGTGTTTAATGAGCCAACCATACTTGACGTGAAGTTTGAAGGAATAGACCTTAAAGAGTTAGAAATGATATCCGGAAATTATGATTTTATTTTTATTCATGACCAATATGTTGAAGAGCTTGATTACAAAATAGTTCAAGTTCAAGAGAGGCAAGGTAAAATCTCTGTAAAAAAAGCAAAATTAAACCACTTCTCCAGGTATGCTTTTGCCCGTTAATCTATAATCAAATTTATTTATGTGCCCGGAAAATAATCCGGGCCCCTAATATTTATAAGGTATTAATATGGAATCAATATCAACCAAAACTTTTCTCTCCCGAAAATTAGATCCTGAGTTTTCCGAAAGTTTTAAAAAGGAACGACACGAAAATATCTTAATTGAAATAATAAAGGCGAAAGAACTCGACTTTAGAAAAACCATGCATTTGAAAGATGTATTAGATGAAGATGTTTCAGAAGGTTATAATAATATACTGGTGGATTTGAGTGAGTGTGACTCAATTGATTCATCCTTCTTAGGAATGTTAGTTCAGACAAATAAAAAGTTAAAACTTAACAATGGTCACTTGAAAATCATAGGATTAAATGCATCGTCTGATAATATTATTATATTTAGTGGTCTTACAAAGTTATTCCATGTTTTCAATAATAAGCAATTAGCAATCCAAAGTTGTGCGGCTTAAATTCCAAAAAGCTCTTTACGATTAGGTTCTTTTCAGAAACCTACAAGCAATGCGATCTCCTTTTCTATAATTAATCTAACTACTACTGAGTATAACCCCGATGGTTCATGGTATAGCTTCACTCGCTAATTTATTATTGCAGATAAATTAAGGGCATGGAGATTAATTTAGTGCTTTAACATTTGGAAGGTATTAACAGGAAATCATACTGAATGGGAAATTTGAATCACAACCTACTCTAGATTGTTAATTACTTCTCTGCCGGTAACGTAAAATAAAAAGTTGTTCCTTCATTTTCTTTACTTTCAACCCACATTTTACCATTTTGTTTTTCCACCAATTCTTTACAAAGAATCAAGCCGAGACCCGTACCAGCTTCCTTTGCGGTTCCTGGGATTGATTGAACTTTATCTACCTTAAATAATTCGGACAGTTGTTCTGTCTTTATTCCAACACCAGTATCACTAACCTTTATAACTACAAAATCATTATCTGGTACTGATGAGACTGAGACAGTTCCGTTCGGGTAAGTGAACTTAATAGCGTTTGATATTAGATTTCTAAGAATTGTTTCTACCATTTTTTTATCGGCAAAAACTGAAATTTCAGGTTCTATATCTATTTTGAGAGTTATTTCTTTACTCTTTAAATTTTGATTGTATAATTCTTCCAGATTATTTAATAAGTTGAGTATTGTAATTTTCTTAGGATAAAAAGGAATGGTGCCGGTTTGTATGCTTGACCATTCAAGAAGATTTTCCATAAGCTCGTACGTTTTCTTAGAAGTATTAGCTACCTCGGTAATCATTTGCAGCTTCTCTTCATTTGGAAGAGAATCATAATCCTCGGTGATTATAAAGAGAATCTGCATTAACCCTGATAACGGACTTCTTAAATCATGTGAAATAATTGAGAAAAATTTGTCTTTGGTTGCGTTTATTTCTGCAAGCTCAATATTTATATTCTTGATTTTCTCTTCGCTTTCTTTTTGTTCGCTTATATCTGAGCATGATCCAATAAAGCCCATAAAAATGCCAGTCCGGCTAAACCGCGGTGTTCCATTAATCATAATCCATCTATATATATCATCTCTGCGCTTAAATCTGTATTCGCAAGAAAATGGGGTTTTTGATCTAAAAGCATTCTGATAATGACCCAGCAATTTTTCAAGGTCTTCAGGATGAACATTTTTTAACCAATTCATGCCTAAGTCATCACCCATTTCATTGCCGGTGAAATCCAGCCAAACTTTATTTAAGAAACTAAAAAGCCCATCTACATCTGCTATCCAGATCATTACCGGGGCAGTATTTGCCATGTTTTCAAATCTTATTTGATTTTCTCTTATCAGCTCTTCCTGCATTTTATAATGAGTTAAATCAACTAAATTAACTGAGCATAATTTTTTTACGGGCTCATCATCTACCATACGCTTTGCGAAAGCCAGAGTGTGGAAATAATTATTATCTTTTCCTATAATTCTGAATTCGTCTTTTTGGGTATCATTTGTTTCAAATGATTTATCAAGGAAAATTTGAAAATGACTCCTTTGTTTTTCTTCGATTAAATTAAGAAAACTTGTTTGGATTACTTTCTCTCTTTCACCACCAGTTAATTCTAAAGCCGGACTATTTACTTCAATAATAATTCCCCGTTCATCTAATATATAAATGCTTGTAGGAAATAATTCTATCTCTTGCAGTATATTATTTCCTGAAATTTCAGAAGATGGAGATGAATTTTTTTTCTCTTTTTGAATCATAAATTACTTCTAATCCTAACACCCTATTTGGTTAATAATTTTGAATGTTAATTTAAGTAAACAATATTTAATCCTTGATTTATAAAATCTTGCGGTAATAATTTTGAATATGTCACAGGTTCAATAATTCAGCTTTATTGATATTTGGCATTTGTCAATATATCCTTTTTTGCTTTCTTAAAAATATACATCGGGTCTTTAAATACATTTTCATTACATAAAACGAAGTGAGATGCTCACAAATCATACCAATTTTAAATGTTTCTCTTTGGGGCACAGTTTTAATTAAAGACACTTAATATCATTCCAATTTTGGGAAAAATGCCGATTCTGCACAAAAAATCAAACTATAATCGGTAAATAACAGTGGCATTGCACTTGTATTACCGGAACAGCAATAGGAATACAAAATAATAAATTCCTGTTAATGCTCCTCGGTAAAGTGGATGCTTCACTTTAACTATTTCAACAAAGTAATTAAAGTATTCATAATATCCTGGAGTAAATATGAAAACCACATTAACCACTTTACTGCTTTCAGCTCTTTTTTTAGTGGGGTGTGAGGACGATTCTTCCTTTCTAACTTCTCCAGAAACACAAATCAGCCAGAAATCAAATTCACCAAACTGGGTTAAACTTCCAGCTGATCTTGGTCAGGATTTCTCTGTTGAAACAGTATATTCTGCTGAAAAACTAATTAATGGTAGAACTGGCGGAATGATTAAACTGGATATCATCATACCTCGTCCTGGTAATCCATTAGGTGATTTTGAAGTCCATGCTAAAGTAACAGTTCAAAAAAATTCTTTCTCAGCAAACGAAAATAGAACTTTCACTGTTTCTTTAGACCCCGAGTATTGCATGCTCAACATCACTCCTTCGCCCAGTACTTTAGATAAACAATTGGTTGTTGATTTATATGTAAAAGGAATTGATGCAACACAGATTAATCCTGATACCTTTGGTTTTATTTTCGTTGGAGATAACAGCGAAGTATTAAATACTGAATCTGAAACTCTTCAACTCAGTATCGAGGCAAACTGGTTTAGAGTTAAGGCAGCAGAAATTATTGCACCTACAGATCAGCCCCCCCTGGTGCACGATATGCTTTCATAAGATAATTGTATAAGAAATTTATAATAAAATAATTTAACTATAGGTAAATAAAATGAAAATTGCATTAACTACACTGTTGCTAATCGCCATATTTCTTCTTGGCTGTGCGGATACCCCAGTTTCACCTGTAAAGAAGAATGATCATTCTTATCAATTGATCAAACTTCCTAAAAAGTCAGGAATGTCGGTCGAAACCATATTCTCTAAAACCAAAACCATTAACGGAAATCTGGGTGGCAGAATAATAATAAGAAAAAGTTATGTTGCAGATGACGGACATACTGTTAGTATATATGCAAAATTAAAAATTCGAGAAAATTCCTTTGAGGGCAGCGTTGACATCACTCTAACAGTAGATGATGAATTTGCTGCTGTTGAATTTTCCCCAGCAATGGTTTTTGACATGCCAGTAGAACTTAGCTTGAGATTTGAGGGAATAGACCTGGAAGAATTAAATCTTACAACTGGAGATTATGATTTTGCTTTTATCGATGATAACGGGGATATAGAATTAATAGTTTATAATTCTATTCACGTGAATCAAGACATGAATAAAATTTGGGTATCTAGAGCCAAACTTCCTCATTTCTCAAGATATGGTTTTGTCCATTAATTTTTTATAGTAGATAAAAAATGAAAAACACGACAGATAAATTTGAAATAGAATTTAACGGACTTCTGAAACGGTATTTTAATGATGCTGAGTTCAACCGGTTAAAT
The DNA here is from genome assembly GCA_049670345.1 of Ignavibacteriaceae bacterium. GTDB lineage: Bacteria > Bacteroidota > Ignavibacteria > Ignavibacteriales > Ignavibacteriaceae > BMS3ABIN03. The sequence continues at coordinate 809 of JBATTD010000764.1, read as the reverse complement.
CAGAACATTATTCTTCCTAAAGATGGAAGTGACAAGATTACCGGGATGATTAATGATTTTTACAGAAATCAATTACAAACAGAGATTAATAATTGTAGTGAACGAATTAGAATTGATAGGACAGTTACTTTTTCAGAAAAAAAATTACAGGCAGATAAGTTCTATAGATTATTGTTAGATCTTAGCCAGCTTTGTCTTTCGCGAGGCAGGCTAAACCTTGCTAACGAATTTTTTAAAAAGGCAAAAAGGAATAGCAATAACACTTTACATAAAGCAGAATCTCTGCTGGGCTTGGCAGATGTTTTTAGCAGAAGAGCCGATTGGCAAAGAAGTTTAGTAACAATTGAAGAAGCCGAATCGATTTACATAGACTTAAATGATAATAGCGGTCTGGCAAAATGTGAAAATATACTGGGCTCGATTTTCGGAGAACGCGGAGATTTAACGAAGGCGAAAGACTATTTCCTTAATGCTCTATCTCTAATTAATTCTGAAGAGGATTTGGAATTCGCTGCCGCCCTGGAATCAAACCTGGGAGTATTAGGAAATATTCAGGAGAATGCGGATGCTTCGATACAACACCTGACAAATGCTTTAGTGAGTTATAATAAACTCGGAAATAACAGGCGTATTGCAGAAATAAAGCACAATATTGGTATGGTGCATCTCGAGGCAGGAGATTATGAATCTGCACTTGCTGCTTTTGATGAAGGGATTGAGATTGCGAAGCAAGGTCGTTTTATATCAATCTTAGCTCTTATTTATCTTGCTAAATCGCAGGTTCTAATTGAAACGGATGACATTTACTA
>JBATTD010000763.1:0-1928 GCA_049670345.1 Ignavibacteriaceae bacterium | reverse complement strand
TCTATATCAATACTTGGATCAATAAAAAATCTTCCGAAGTGTATTGAATAACCTGCTCCAAATCTAATAAGAAACTCAGTTTTACTTTCAGTCTCACCATTATGCTCATTTTCTTCCTGCAATATTTCTATACCGGGCCCCGTACGTACCCAAAGATGTTTTGTTAATCCATAATAAAGTAATGCCCCAAATAACCATTCTGTATGGAGTGCAAAAATTGCTTCTGCAAATACACCGGCAGCAAAATTACTTTCCGGTGAAAAATATCTTATATAATCTGCACCTAATGTAAAATGTGTTTCATCTCTTTCAAACAAAGTGGATGCACCTGTAAACAAAGCAATTTGGTTATAGTGAAAGTGATCTTCTCCTTCCAGGCTAGTTTCGTGATTTTCATCTTGTGCAAAAAGATAAAAGGGTAGAAGAAAAATAACGCTTATTAAAACTATTGATTTTTTCAAATCAACCTTCCTTATTTTTATTTGGAAAAAGAGCTTTCGCTCCATAGACAAATAACGATCTCAGCTTATCCCAAAAATCACCGCCAAGGACAAACAAGCTTGTTATTAAAACAACATCACCAACAACACTAATTAAATTTTTGTTTTCTTCATAAGAAGGAATGAGATGTGTAAAATAAGGAAGCAGCCATCCTGCAAGAATGGGAATTACAAATAGAACCAAACCAATTCTATATCTTGTTTTACTGACTGTATCCGGCGGACCGTGTTTTTTTAAGAGACCAAATATTTTACTTTTTATGAAACTAAACCCTTCCTTGCCTGCCACTGCAGCAGCGATGATCATTAAAAGTTCGGGTATTCCCAGTGCAAGCAAACCGGAAAGCACTGTTTTCCAACCGGTGGATAAACTAGATGATGTAACAACCGGAATCAACAATGGAGTTAAAAATCCTGCAACAAATATTACTCCTGCTGCAACTAATTTTCCTTTAGGTGGAAGTGCTGTTGTTTTAGATTGATTTGCTTCGTTATCCATTTACCTAATTCAAATAGTTATTATTATCTAATTGTTATCAAAAATATTTACTCAGACCATGGATAAATTTTCTTCCAGTCCTTTTTCATATCAACAACAACCCAGCCTTTTTCAATTGCTTCATCAAGACCTTTATTAAGTCCACCAATGTGAGATTCTCTATCATAAGCCCATTCTCTTTCAGCATCTGTGTGATGAACATACAGCATCAGTCTTTTACCCTCGCCCGCGGCGGTCCATTGCAGCATTTGCAGATCGCCGTCTGAATTACCAAATGCAGCTATTGGTCTTTTACCTATGAATTTATTAATTGCGACAGGCTTACCTTCTTTATCATCAAAGAAATCAAGTTCAGGAAGCTTCAATAATACTGGCTGTCCACCTGCCTTGCCGTCAGGCAGGTCTCTTATTTCAAATTTAACTTTGATAGAACTGCCAACAACTTGTTCAGCAGGGATGTTATAAACTTCTTCTGTCCATGGACGCATAAATTCTATTCCGCCACCTGATACAATATAAGTTTTAAATTCGTTTACTCTTAAGTAATCAATCAATTCAAGCATTGGCTGGAAAACCATTTCTTTGTAGAGTTTATTTGTCTTAGGATGTTTTGCTGTATTTATCCATTCTTTAACAATCTGTTCAAATTCTTTGGTGGTCATACCTGCGTGAGTTGCCATTACCAAGTCCATCAAACCGTGCTCACCAAAGGAAAGAACAGTTTTAATATCATCATCCAGCACTGCTTGAAATAAAGGATCATTTTTCCATTCCGGATGATCAGCAGACATTGCTTTTACTCTGTCAAACGCAAACTGTAGCTGGAAATAATAAGGCTGCTCAGACCACAACGTTCCGTCATTATCAAATGTTGCTATTCTGTCCGAAAGTTTAACAAAGTTAGGACTTGCTTCGTTAGTAACTTCGTC
>JBATTD010000762.1:0-3191 GCA_049670345.1 Ignavibacteriaceae bacterium | reverse complement strand
ATCGTGTACCATATTTCAATTACGGATGGAATAAGTAATGCAAGAACTATTGCAAGTATACCCGAAATCATCAGTCCTATTATGGTGTAGTGCTTTAATTTAGTTTCATCGTGCCTTGGATTTATTCTAAATATAAAATCTCTTCCGATTGTTGTACCGCTTAAGAATAAAAAGCTGTTAAGTGTTGAAAGTATTGTAGCAAATAAAGCAGCATAGAATATACCTTTAAATCCTGATGGTAATACTTTTTCTGCCAATAGCGGAAATGCGAGAACAGGATTATCCAGATTCGGTATCACAGCTTTGGAAAAAAGTCCTGTGGTTGTTGTTAGAAAATCAAACAATGCCCAAAAGAAAATTGAGATGATAATACCTTTAACCGCAATATTACCTGTCTTAGCTGCATAACATCTTTGATGAAAACCCGGATCGGCAAAAGTCCATAATGCAATTAAAAACCATACGATGATGAACGTTGGAGACATTCCACCTGTGAGCTTGATATGATTTGCAGGAACTGCTGCAGAAATAAATTCAATCGTTCCAAAGCTATCTGCTGAATAAATTACTATTAAAATAAAACCGGCAAACATAACAAAAAACTGCAAGGCATCTGCATAAATATTTGCGCGAAAACCACCCTTTATTAAATACGCCATAGAAAGTACAACAGAAATTACAAGCGCAGGAAAAATACTGATATTGAAAAGCAAAGAGAGAAGTGCTGCTGCCATTAAAAGGTATGGTGCGGGTGAAACCAAAACAAATACTACAACAGCCGAAAGCAATCCTACTTTCTTTCCGTAAACTTCAGTTAACTTATCCGGGATTGTAAATAATGATGCCTTGTGTATTTTTTTTGCGAAAAATATTGCAAACAGAAAAGCAAAAATATAATACGGGAATCCCTGTGTAAACCAGCTAACAATACCGTATCTATAAGTGAACTCCCCTACTCCGAGAATTCCGCCGTACCATGTAGAAACATTTGTAAGAACAAAAAGAAACAGCCCGACCTTTCTGCCCGATAACAAATAATCATTCGCATCGCTTCCTGTTTTCCTTCCTGCATAAAATCCAATAAAAAGAATGGAAGCAAAAAAGAACAGGATAATTATAATATCAAGGGAACTGAAAGAGATCATACTTGGTTATCTGTTCATAATTGTTTGTTTTTGCCAGATAGAACTCGCATTGTAATCATTTTCTTTTCTGCAAATGTTTTTTCATGCTCGTTTCATTGTGTTAAAATCCCTGATAATAAAAATTATCCCATTTCTTATTTTAAGTTGAACAGAATTTGAAGTGGATACGTTACTCGTGCTTTCTTTTTCACCGAAAGGAAGCGATATGTTTTTTAACGGGTACTTTAATCCCTTGGAAGTTATTTTAGTTTTTTTATCAAAACCATAAAGTGTAATAATTTCACCTTTTTGTGTTTTTAGCCGAACATCTCCGGTATAAGGTTTGAGATAGGAATTCTCCGCTAATAAAGAAAGATTTATTTTGCTGAAAAATTTTAATACAATTCCAAGGTTGCATATAGTGTGATCCAACCTGTTTCCTGTTACACCAATTAATAGTGCTTCGCTAAATTTATTTTTTATTACAAACTTCAAACACTTTTCAACATCGGTATCGTTTTGCCTTTTGTACTGCAAAATTTTTGAAGTATTTTTGAATTTTTTTATTGTATCTTTACTTATTGAATCGAGATCACCGATAATAAAATCAGGAGTTAATCCCAATCGTAAAGCAGAGTCTGCACCACCATCTGCGCATAGTAAAGTATCAAATCCATTCTTTTGGAAGAATGTGATAACACTTTTTCGGGGTGGTTTACCGTTAGCAAGTATTATGCATTTTTTCATTTACATTATCCTTATCGGGATTGTATAGATCTTCTGATACTTAATTTATGTCATTCCGCACTTGATGCGGAAACGAGTTTAATTTTATGCATAGATTCCTACTTTCGCGGGAATGACAAACATTTTAAGTATTTATAAACCAACGTGCAATCCAGCAAGCCAATTCCGTTCCGCAGCGGGAAAAAATTCCTTACCAATTGCATAAGCTGTGTATAAATTATCAAAAATATTATTTACCTGAACAAATATTTTCCAGGGAGTTAATGCATTCAGAAGATTAAACTCGTAGCTTGCAAAAAAATCGGAGACAAGATATGCGTCGTTTACATTATCAGAATAACTAACAAAACCGGGAAAAGCCTGTAAATAGTTTTTCAGGTTGTTATCATAATTGTCCGAGAAGAATTCACCGACATATTTTCCGTTCCATCTTAAATACCAACCGTTATAGTTAAAAGCCAAACCTAAATTAGCCATGTAATCAGGGAAGCCGCTTATTCTGTTTCCACTTAGATCGATAAAGTTATCTTCATCTATAAAATATTTACCATCCTCAATTGTATTTCTACTGAAGGTTCCGTTACCGATTAATTCAAATCGATTCTTAAAAAACCTGTAGATAAATGAAAGTTCGACTCCGGCGTGCACAGTTCTATCAACGTTACCCGTAACCGGCTGCCCGAATCTATCCAACTGACCACTCTTTATAATTTCATCATTAAAAAGCATATAGAAAAGATTTAAAGTTAACGAGTAATCTTCTCCGTTAAGTGCAGCACCAAGTTCAATGTTATTCATTGTTTCCGGCAGAACAAGCGGCTTATCATAATTATATGTGCCGTCCGGATTAAATTCAAATTGAGGAACTGCACCTCCGCTTGATTCAGCGGCATCGTAATAGTTTTTTAATCGTGGTTCAAGCGAAACACGGGCAAATGAAAGATAAATATTTAATGGGTTTATTGGTTTGAAATTAATTCCTATCCTGGGATTAAAGAATAAATCACTTACTGCAAATTCTGTCCCAACATATAATTCATCATAAAGTTTATATTTATGATAAGCCAGCTGAAACTCGCCAAGCAGATTCCAATGTTCATTTATAGTATATGATTCGTTTACAAAAACACTTGCAATATCTTTTCCGCCGCGGTATTGGTAATAATGATATTCTTTTGTAACTCCCGGAGGAAGATTCTCGGCATAATTAATACTTCCCCAATGAATTGATTCGTGATTTCTCAACTCCGCACCGAAAAATAATACACCATTATCATGATTATAACTAAATCTTGGTATCCAACCGTACTGTGTATTTTC
>JBATTD010000761.1:0-2713 GCA_049670345.1 Ignavibacteriaceae bacterium | reverse complement strand
AGCTAGTCGGGCAGACATATCATATCTTATCTCGCGGCAGACCGGCTTCTATTAGCGATTTTGACTACATATTTAACTATAAAGGTGAAAAAGTTTTGAATGAGAATGATATCCCCGATTGGGGGAGAAGGGGGAAAGTAAATTTTTACAGGACCGGCATCGACTGGGATAACCTGGACAGATTGTTTGAAATGTTTGAAGAAGCCAGAATTAATCTTTGTACTGTGCATGTCCCTTCTGAAAGGAACAGCGAAGAATATTATAAGGTAAAGAGTTTTATAGAAAGATGCCATAAAAATAATATACGTGTTACAGCATTTAATTCATTAGGGGGTATCAGACTTCGTAATATAATGTTAAATCCAGAACTGGAAAAGTGGATTAGTCAAGATGAATATGGTAATAAAAGATGGCGTATGGAGAACGAAATATTTGCGGCAGATTTAGCTAATGAAAATTATAGAAACTCAGTTCTTGAAGAGGTGAAAATACAAATAGAACTTAAAATTGATGAAATATATTTTGATTATGCGATAGGCGGAACCGGTGATGTATTAGATTTCTTATATGATGTTAGAAATATCGCAAAAAATGCTAATCAAGAAATAACAATTTATGGCAACTGTAAGGGGAATATTCTTGTTGATGAAGTATGTGATCTAACCAAAAGCGAAGGGACTACCGAAGCAGGAGTTTGGAATGGTAAATGGCTTCATAATATACCTCAGGCCAGGTTCTATTATGCTGTCGGGAATCAAATTAAACCATACCGTAGTAAATATGAGGGATCTGATCCAGGTGTCCCGAATCCAGGAGCATATGATGTGAGAGACAGCATGAAGTACGGTTGGCAAAAACCAATTGCAGAAGCATCTGCTTTCCAATCTCATTTTGCAATTGCAGAGTCCGGCGGTAAAATGTTTAATCATTGGATAAAGAAAGATAATGACCTGGCAATGGAGATATGGAACAGCATTGTTCAATATTATACATTTCTTGATGACTATCAGGATTTATTTACTGAAGTATTTACTGTTAGTAATATTGGAGTTGTTGCGCCGCCATTGGTCCCAAGTTTTGAAGTATCTTTAAAAAGGGATAATCTTTACAACACACTGGCTGAAATGAATGTTATGTACGAAGTAATATTGCTGCATAATTTGAATGTTATAGAAATGCTTAATAAGTATCGAACACTGATATTTCCAAATATACCATGGGTAAATAAAGATGTAATAGAATTGATTAAACAATTTAAGGAGAAGGGCGGTAAAATAATAACAATTGGGAGTTCGGAAGAATTAAGAAATCTTGCAGATATTCAAATGCCGACGAGTATCTTTAATCAATTGGATGAAATTGATGGGCGAAAAAATTTAGTTGACAAAATAAATGAAGTAACAGGTTCCAAAATTATTTCCATTCAAGCTGCTTCCGAATATATTGCTGGGAATATAGTTCGAAAGAGAGGGACAAATAGGTATTTTCTGCATTTCGTAAACTATAATGAGTCACTTAAAAATGTAACAGTTAATGTTGATTTAACAAATATTGTCAATGGGATAATAGAAAACAGCCTAAAATTATTTACACCGGATAATATCAATACAGAGTTAAAAAATGTTAAGTATGATAATAACAAACTTTCATTTACAATGCCGGAACTTAATATTTATAATGTTGTAGAGTTTGATGTAAAATAGTCTTTTTTGTTGTCCGCGATTAATATCTTAATTCAGAGTCTGAAAGAATTAAATTAGTAAACTGTATAACTGCCTTCTAAAATAGTTTTACTTAAGGTGATTTATAATAATTATTAAACCAGGGATGATTTTGAAAAAAATAACACTTCTAATTTTAATTATAATGATTTCGCAGACCTGTGAAAATCAAAATCAAATTTTATACAAAGAATCTGATGGTATAACTCATTTTAATAATATAGCCATCAATTTGGAGATTTATAAAGATATGAAGATAAAAACTTCATATATGAAAGATGGGAAACTACTTTCAATCGTTTCAGATCAATCGAAGCCAAATGATTACCTGGTTATTAATGGAAAAGATGTTTACGAATTTGTATTAGAAAAAACTGAATTAAATAAGATTAGCAATGAATTTGGTGAAGGAAAACAATTAAGGCTTTTCGGTAAAGCTAAAATTGTAGTAGATAAGAGTGAAATAGAAATTGAGAAAATATTAACGATTGAATTATATAATAACATACCAAATGCAGCAATCACATATGTAGATTATATCAATTTGTCTGATAAACCATTAAAGATTGATAAAGTCGTAGGCGCTTTTTATACGTTGGATCGAAAACTCACTAATCCCTCCAAAAAAAGTTATGACTTTTCGCTCTTTCAGGGCCGTGGTGTTGATTGGGGAATTGATTACTGCAACATTAAACTAGATTCTGTCTATTCGGCAACCAACTTTATGGGTATTACAAATGCGCATCGTGATCCTCAGGGTGGTGGAATTCCCGTATTAGATTTATGGGGTAAAGAAATGGGGATGGCCATTGCTCATATTTCCAATAAGCCCGAATTTGTGAATTTGCCAATTCAAACATTGCCTGATGGCAGGGTTCAATATTCAATTGAAGAATCCTTTTCTAAACAATATGAAAAAATACATCTGGCTGGTGGTGAAACATATTCAACTATTAAAAATATTATAGTCGTCCATTCATTGGATTATTTTG
>JBATTD010000760.1:0-6349 GCA_049670345.1 Ignavibacteriaceae bacterium | reverse complement strand
GAATTAAAAAGGTATATTCGGAGCATAAAAGATTTTCCGGTTAAGGGCATTATGTTCAGAGATATTACGACACTGTTAAAGGAGCCGGAAGCAGTAAATAAAACCTTAAAAGGTTTATTAACATTAACGGACGGAATTAAAATTGATAAGGTTGTTGGAATAGAATCACGGGGATTTATATTCGGTTCTTTGCTCGCACAAAAACTAGATGTTGGATTTATACTCGCGCGTAAACCGGGAAAACTGCCTGCTGAAACTGAGTCTGAAACTTATCAATTGGAGTATGGTGAAGATAAAATTGAAATACATAAAGATGCAATAAGCAAAGGAGACAAAGTATTATTGCACGATGATCTTCTTGCAACAGGGGGAACAGCGGTAGCAGCAGCAAAACTGATTGAAAAGCTTGGTGGAGAAGTTGTACAAGTTTCTTTAATTATTGAACTTACATTTTTAAACGGAAGAGAAAAGCTTAAAGGTTATCCGGTTAAATCTATAATTACTTATGATAATGAGGATTAAATAATTAGGTTAATTAGGTTGCTAAATAATTTCTAATATTACGCTTCTAAAATTTTTTTGTTATCCAATCTTTAGGCGAAATAACTACCACAAATTCACCTTTAAATATTTTCTCATCAATAACTTCTTTAATTTTATTAGGATAGCCACGCCATGTTTCTTCAAATTTCTTTGTTAATTCACGGCAGACAACAACATATCTCTTCGGCATATATTCATCTAATTCATCAACAAGTTTTTTAATTCTGTAGGTGGATTCGTAAATAATAATAGTTCTTTTCTCTTCCGATAAGTCCTTAAGTTTTTTCTGTCTTCCTTTTTTTTGCGGAAGGAATCCTTCGAAGATAAATGAATCTGTGGGTAATCCACAGATTGTAAGTGCGGTAATTACAGCAGAGCTTCCCGGAACAGGTACAACATCAATTTGTTCTATAATTGCTTCAGAGATTAATCTTACTCCAGGATCTGAAATTGTAGGTGTTCCTGCATCCGAAACTAACGCACAATTATCACCGGATTTAATTCTCGCAATTACATTTGGAATTTTCTTCTTCTCACTAACCGCATTAAATGATATAAGTTCCTTAGAAATATTATAATGTTTCAATAGTCTGGAAGATATCCGTGTATCCTCACACAGGATAAATTCAACATCTTCTAATGTTTCGAGTGCGCGAAGTGTAATATCCTTTAAATTACCAATAGGTGTGCTAACTATGTAAAGTTTGCCGTTCATAAATACTAAAATACTTTAAAACGGAAACGGCTCCAAAAAGGAGCCGTCTCATGCAAGTAGTGTAACCCTTAATTGTTATAAGACACTGCTAAATTGTGATTTTTTTTAATCACTTTCAAGTAAATAACTAAATTATTTTCAAAGTTGAAATATTTTACTCCAAATTCAAAATCAGGTGAGCCATAGTTTATCAAAAACGTTACAATTTTTGAAAGGTGGAATATCCTACCTATTTTTAGCATTCAAAAAAATAATTTTTAATTTAAAGGAAATAATATGGAGTTTCTAAAAATATTAGGTATAAAAGAGAAGAACTTCGGTTCATCAACAGGAACAAAATGGAATAAAACAAAAAACCAGGGAGAACTGAAAATTTATTCACCAGTGAATGGAAAATATATCGCTTCTGTTTATCAATCATCTCAAAAAGACTATGACGATGTTATTAAAACTGCGCAGAATGCATTCGAACATTGGCGAGCAATTCCAGCACCTCAAAGAGGGGAGATTGTAAGACAAATTGGTTTAAGACTTAGAGAGTTTAAGGAACCTCTTGGAAACTTGGTTTCATATGAAATGGGAAAATCGCATCAGGAAGGTCTGGGTGAAGTTCAGGAAATGATAGATATTTGTGATTTTGCAGTTGGTCAGTCCCGGCAGCTTTATGGTTTTACAATGCAATCGGAAAGACCGATGCACCGAATGTATGATCAATATCATCCGCTTGGAATTGTTACAACTATCTCAGCGTTTAACTTTCCTGTTGCAGTGTGGGCTTGGAATGCAATGTTAGCTGCAGTTTGTGGTGATGTTAATTTATGGAAACCATCATCCAAAGTTCCGCTCTCAGCAATTGCAACCCAAAATATTATTAAAGATGTTTTGAAGAAAAATAATTTGTCTGAAGGTATTTTTAATCTTGTAATTGGGAGAGGGGCTACAATTGGAGAAGAAATATTAAATGATAAGCGGATCCCACTAATATCTGTTACTGGTTCTACAAATGTTGGAAGACACGCTGCGGAAGTTGTATCGAAAAGATTTGGTAAAACAATCCTTGAACTTGGCGGTAACAATGCAATAATAGTCACTCCCGATGCTGATTTGAAAACTGCAATAACGGCAATAGTTTTTGGTGCGGTTGGAACCGCCGGACAAAGATGTACATCTACAAGAAGAGTTATCATTCACGAATCAATTTATAGCAAAGTAAGGTCTGCAATACTTAAAGCATATAAAAGTTTGAAGATAGGCAATCCGTTAAATCAGAATAACCACGTTGGGCCACTAATAGATGTTTCTGCTGTTAATACTTTTTCTGAAGCATTGAAGCAGATAAATAAAGAAGGTGGGAAGATAATCTACGGTGGTAAAGTTTTAACGGGGAAAGGTTACGGTTCCGGCTGTTACGTTGAGCCGGCGATTGCTGAAGTTAAAAATCATTATTCAATTGTGCAGGAAGAAACATTTGCGCCAATCCTTTATTTAATAAAATATAAAGGAAATGTTGATAACGCAATTAAGCTTCAGAACAACGTTGTACAGGGCTTATCATCTGCAATCTTTACAAACAATTTAAGAGAAGCTGAAAGATTTCTTTCTGCTAATGGTTCCGATTGCGGAATTGCAAATGTGAATATCGGAACTTCAGGTGCCGAAATCGGCGGTGCTTTCGGTGGTGAAAAGGAAACAGGCGGCGGTCGCGAATCCGGTTCAGATGCCTGGAAAGCTTATATGAGAAGACAGACCAACACTATTAATTTTGGCACTGAACTTCCGCTTGCACAAGGAATCAAGTTCGATATATAATTGAGTTAGCGGAATAAACTTTACAGGGAACGGTATTTTTTTCCGTTCCCTTTTTTATCTCATCTTTTATCACATTCTTTTTCACTTCCCAATTCAATACATACCTCCAACACTATCAAGTTAGAATTACCTGACACATACAAATTGACATGAAATAATTTCTGAATTCTGTATCAATTCAATACTTGCTAGAAATAGATTGTTGCTGACAAAATTGGCAAGCTTTTAGATAAGAGGAAAGCAAATACGGTAATTAAATGTTACAGGGAAAAATGACAAATATTGATGTAAAGAAATTGACCTCCAGCAATTCCGATTGGGAAATGAATCAATACACCCTTCTTAGTAGAGTAAAAGAATGGGAATCGAACTTCAGAAAAAACCGTCTCTTTCCTTATTTAAATGATTCGATCGGGCTGCATTATAATCTTGCAGAAATCCTTCAGGAAAATCTAGAATCGAAATGGTGGCTGGAAAGGGAGGTTGGGCAGAGAGTAGATGATGAAAGAATTATTGTATATGACAAAGCACAGCAGGTAAGTGAGCAGTTAAATCATCTTTTATCTTTTGTTGAATGGGCTTTGAGACTTAACAGACCAATTATGGAAGAGGGGCTCATTCTAAAAGAATTCATCGAAGATAATTTAATTATTAAGCCTATTGGCAATGAACCAAACTTCCGGGGTAAAGGGTATTTTTCTTTAACAGATAATAAGAAGATGGTATCTAACATCTATTTATATGATTTAAAATGGGGGTGGACGGATGATGAGCCCCGACATACATTAAATATAAAACCGGTAAGATCAATCCCGTTAACAATTGTTAATTCGAACGAAGAAGAATTAATGAGAGAATTTATAGAATGCTCGCAACCATTGTATAAACCTATGGCCTATATATTCAAAAATGAATTCGATTTCCCTTACGAAGAAACAATATATCCGGTTGCAGAAGAAAAGCTGTTAGCAACAATAATGTCTTAAATCAACCTATGGAAAGTGAAATAAAATCAGCAATTATATGAGCGCTTTCATTTAAATACGGATCGTTATTTATTTTCTCATCTTCAGGTGGTGTTTCACCTTTATTAAGTAGTTTTAACCCCTTTATTTTCCTTCTCGCATTTTCTCTTTGAAATCTTTTCTCTTCTCTTTCTTCTTTTTCTATTCTTCTGAGATCTTCATTAAGCGATATAAAATTATCTTTAATTGATTTTTTGTATTCTTCAATATCTTCACGAATGTAATCAAATTCAAGATCAGTTCCTGTACGCTGCTCGGAAAGCTTTTTGAGTTCAGGAATAATTGAAAACAGTTCAGAAAATAGTTCGTAGTCAGCCGATTTTATTTTATCCCATTTCAATGCGCTTGGTTCACTGCTCTCACCAAAATCTTTAGCATCAACATAAGCTGGGAAAACAATATCCGGAATTACACCCATTCTTTGTGTGCTGCTTCCGTCTATTCTGTAGTATTTTGCTATTGTTGTTTTAACCTGTCCTAACTTAAAACCTTTTCCTGATGTTAATCTGTTAAGATCAATCATGTTTTGAACCGTACCCTTACCATAAGTATTTTCACCTATAATTATCCCTCTTCCATAATCTTGAATTGCTCCTGAGAAAATTTCAGATGCAGAAGCGCTAAAACGATTTACTAAAACTGCAAGTGGACCATCATATACTATTTCAGGGTCTTCATCGCTGTTAACAGTAATTTTCCCTTCCATATCTCTAACCTGAACAACCGGTCCTTTTTTAATAAATAATCCCGAAACTTTTATTGCTTCTTCAAGGGAACCACCGCCATCGTTACGTAAATCTATTATAATTCCATCAACATTTTCTTTTATCAATTCATTAAGTAAATTTTTCACATCGTGTGATGTGCTTTTATAATCCTTTTCCCTTTTACGCTGTGCTTCAAAATCAATATAAAATTTCGGAATAGTAATCACACCAATTTTAAATGGTTTTTCGTTTTGCATTATATTTACTGTAGAGCTATGAGCAGATTGATCTTCTATTTTTACCTTATCTCTCACTAATATTAACTCTACAGCTTCAGCATCAAGACCTTCATCATATTTAAGAATAAGCAATCTAACTACCGAATCTTTGGGACCACGAATTAATTGAACAACGTCTGTTATTCTCCATCCAACGACATCAACAAATTCTCCGTCTTCACCTTGTGCTACAGCAGTTATTCTGTCATCGGGGTGAAGTTTTTTTGATTTAAAAGCTGGTCCGCCCGGAATTATTTCCACAACCTTTGTATATCCATCATCCCATTGAAGTCTCGCTCCAATTCCTTCAAGCGATAAACTCATATCTATATTAAAATTATCTGATGTGATAGGCGAAAGATAATTTGTATGTGGGTCAACAGAAGCTGTATATGAATTCATAGCAAGCTGGAAAACATCTTCGCTGTTATACTGTTTTAAAATTCTTGAATAGTTTTCATATCTCTTTTTCAGATTCTTTTGAATTTCTTCCCAATCTTTATCGTTTAATTTAAGATTAAGTGCATCATTTTTAACTCTCATTCGCCAGATGTCATTTAATTCAGTTCTTGATGCAGCCCACGGAGCATCTCTTCTGTTAATCAAATATTCTTCATCTATTGTATAATCAAATTCTTTACTAAGCAAAGTATCGGTATAAATAATCTGGTCACGCATTCTGAAGAGAAATACATTGAACATATCATAAAATGGCAGAACATCTCCAACTTTTAAATGGTCGTCTAATTCATAACGATATTGTTCGAATGATTTAATATCCGATTCCAGCAGGTAGTTCTTTCCGTAATCAATAGATCCTAAATAACGATCAAAAATTATAGATGAAAGTGAATCATTCAGCTCAAATTGTTTATAATGATACCTGTCTAAAATTGTATGAACTAATTGTCCCTCAAGCATGTAGTAATTTTTTGGTTCGAGATTTTTCAGAGAATCGAGATCATTACTATCATTAACAATTGTGTCTGTGGTTCCGGCAAAATAAAAATTTGCTGCTATGCCTGTAAGAAGTAAAATAAGTACCGATTTCATATATGTGACCATCTTTTTATTGTTTTCGTTCGCTTATAATTTTTCAAATGTTATAGTACAAATTTCTGAAAAAGTTATAGTTAAGAATATTGTTTAATGTAAACTCTAAAATTGAATTATTGTTCCCTAAAAAAATAAAATGAAAATATAATGATGATTGTTTATAATGTAATACTAAACGAATTATATTAAAAGGTAATTTTGATGAATGGGTTTAAT
>JBATTD010000759.1:0-1724 GCA_049670345.1 Ignavibacteriaceae bacterium | reverse complement strand
ATGCTCTGATTGAGACAAAAAAAGTTAGAACAAACATGACACTTTACGCTTTAAACTCAGGTACTGTGATGCATAAAAATATTCTCGAGGGTGAAAAGATAATGGCTGGCGCACCACTTCTGCGGATTGCTAACCTAACTAATCTCTGGTTAACTGCGGATATTTATGAATATGAACTTTCCAAAGTAAAACTAGGTTCGCAAGCTTCAATAAAATTTAATTTTCTTCCGGAAAAAACTTACACCGGCAAAATTTCATTCATCTATCCTACAATTGATGTTGCATCACGAACAGCTAAAATCAGAATTAATGTAAATAACAACAATGGCGAGCTTAAGCCAGATATGTTTGCAAACGTGGTTATTGAAGGAATTGATTTAGGTGAATACCCTGTTATTCCCGAGAACGCTGTTATAAGGAGTGGTACAAAAGATATCGTTATTATTTCAATTGGTGATGGAAAGTTCAAACCCACGCAAATTAAGCTTGGCAGTTATGCAGATGGATTGTACCAGGTGTTGGAAGGTTTAGCAGAAGGAAATCAAATTGTAACATCAGCTCAATTCTTAATTGATTCGGAAAGTAACTTGCGTGCAGCTGTAAATCAGTTTCAATCATCAACTGGTGATGTGAAAGAAGAAAAATTTGAGACGAAAGAGGAAGAACATGTTCATTCTTCATCGATAGTTCACGAAGGTGTAATTGATGTTGAATCGATTGATAAAAATAAAGATGGAAAATTATTTGAATGCCCGATGGATTGGAATGTACTTTCCGATGAAGATGGAAGATGCCCTCTTTGCAATATGTACTTGAAAGAATTTACGATTGATGAAGTGAAATCGAATTTAGATAAACATGGTTTTGAGTATAAAAAGTGAAACAGTCATTGCGAGAAGCGGAGCGACGAAGCAATCTGTTAAAGATTTGGAGATTACTTTGCCTGACAAAAGTCAGGCTCGCAATGACCATCAATAAAAGTTTTTGGAGAAATTAAATGATAACATCAGATCAAAATAAAGACGGAATGATTGCAAAGCTGATCGAGTGGTCAATCAACAATAAATTTTTAGTGATCATTTTTACCACCGCATTGATCGCCATGGGAATATGGGCATTAACAACTACAAAAGTTGATGCAATTCCCGATCTCAGCGATGTGCAGGTAATCATAATTACTGAATATCCCGGACAAGGACCAAGGATTGTTGAAGATCAGGTTACATATCCGTTAACAACAAAAATGCTTTCGGTTCCTTATGCAAAAGATGTTCGCGGCTACTCGATGTTCGGGTACTCTATGGTTTACATCATTTTTGAGGATGGAACAGATATCTATTGGGCACGAAGCAGAGTTCTCGAATATCTGAATGGATTACAGGGCACTCTTCCTACGGGTGTAAATCCTCAGCTTGGACCTGATGCAACCGGTTTAGGATGGGTTTACCAGTATGTTCTTAATTCAGATAAAAAAGATTTACAGGAACTTCGCTCAATCCAGGATTTCTTTCTTAAGTATGAACTTTCTTCATTACAGGGTGTTGCTGAAGTAGCAAGCATTGGTGGATTTGTAAAACAGTACCAGGTAAATGTTGATCCTACGAAACTTGCTTATTACAATATTCCTCTTCAAAAAGTTAAGATGGCGATAAAGCAGAGCAACAACGATGTTGGTGGAAGACTTCTTGAAATGGGTGAAATGGAGTACATGGTTCGAAGCCTCG
>JBATTD010000758.1:0-9767 GCA_049670345.1 Ignavibacteriaceae bacterium | reverse complement strand
GATTATTTCTATAAAACCATCTGCATCCATTTTCATCACATCACCGGTTGGCAGCCATCCATCATCCACAAAAACTTCTTCATAAGATTGTCCGTAATAACCCTCAAGCACATAGTATCCCTTAATTAATATTTCACCATCCTTACTCAATTTTATTTGAATTCCTGGTAACGCTTTACCCAATGAATTTTCCTTGTATTGCTGCGGAGGAGTCATAGTTATTCCGCCGGTAGCTTCTGTCATCCCGAAACCACTCATCAATTCAATGCCATAACTCTGAAAGAACTTAAACACGTCGGGCGGCAGATAACCTGCTGCTGAAAGTCCCCACTTTAGTTTTCCTCCGGTCAAATCTTCAACTGCATTTTTTATAGATTCATGTTCAGCCATTTCGATATCAACTTTATAACTTAACTGTTCATAAAGCTGCATCCATTTTTTAGGAATGCTTATAAAGATTGTTGGATTAACAAGCTTCATGTTCGCTATCATAGTTTCCACAGAAGGATTTTCCATAAAGCAATATTCAGCTCCCCAAAAAATACTTCCCATCATTTCAAACCATCGACCAAAGGTGTGGAACAAAGGAAGGAAAGCAAGAAACCTGTCTTCATCTTTTATTTCCGGAAGTGCCATTGCACGGCAAAAGCGTTTGTATATAATATTCATCTGCGAAAACATTATTCCCTTGGGCTCACCGGTTGTTCCCGAAGTATACATTATTGTTGCAAGCGAGTTCATTTGGGTTTTAATTTCAAGTGCTTTCAGTTCATCCTTGCTAACCCCCTTCCCCGATTCAATAAATTCTTTAAACGAGATAACCCAATCTTCTGCACTTGTGCCATAAAGTAAAATAACCTTCTTTAAATGTGTTAACTGATTTTTTATTGATTTTACTTTTGCAAGTTGTTTCTCATCGTGCAGGATTAGAAGCGGCGATTTAGTTTGGTTTAGTATGAACGAAATATGTGCGATTACAGAGTTAGCCGGAATCATTACGTTTACCATTCCGTATGTCAGGCAGGCAAGATCGAGCAGCGGCATTTGTGGATTGTTTTCTAAAAGGAATGCAATCTTTACTGAATCAGCTTCTTCATCTTTTATTAAACTGTAAAACGAGCGGGCATAATCATCAATATTTTTATTCGCATCATCCCAGCTTATTTCTTTAACGGTGCTGCCTTTAATAACCTTGAATAATGGTTTCTCACCGTAATCTCTAACCCGCTGATTAAACAATACTTTTGTATTATAATTACTTGTAAGTATTAAGTTATAAACAAGCTCTTCCCACTTTTTCTCATCATATATTTTTTTAAGTAGAGAAGATGTGCGGAATAAATTAAGGTATTCATGGGAAAGTAAGATTGTAGTTTGGTTTCCGGAATTTTCTTTCATCTCTGCAAGCAGATAGATTCCGAGCTCATAAAATAATTCTTTATCCGCAGCAGCCATTACAGGTTCGGCAAAATATCCTACAGAAACTACTTTAAATATCTCAAGCCACGATTCCGTTAAATCTGCATCTTTACAAATCGTTTTATTTTTAACTGCATTACTAAGCTCGTCTTCAAACTGTTTGTATAGATGATCGAGATCTGCTCGTTCAAAGGCAGCTTTGCCCGAAAAGAATTTTTCTTTGATTGTGTTAAGAGTTTCTTTTTTTACCTGTAATTGCTGCTCGTCCATTACCATCCTAAAATCATTTCAAATTGATATTAAAAAATAATGATTTGTTAAGAGTTTTAGGAGTATTAGTAATAAATGATTTTTTTCTAATGGAATTAAGAATTTATTGCAGAATTAATATTTGTCATGCTGAACTTGCCTGCTGAACATTCGGCAAGCAGGTTTAATTCAGCATCTAAAATCAAGAAGTTTTTAGATATGCCAGTCCGCCCTGGTGGACTAAAATCTGGCATATCAAATTGCAGGATGGTATGTCTATAATAGCTTTACAGAAAAGATTGAATATGGGTAACATAGTTAGCAGCTCCGCCCTGCTGATAACCTGTTTTTGCAACAGGTTTACCCTGAGAGTTAAATATTATTATTGTTGGAAATCCCTGAACTCCATACTTTTGTGCAAGCGACTGATTGTAAGTTTTTGTTTCATTTGATTGCGAAATGCTGCGCGGGAAATCTAATTTTACTAGTATAAGATTTTCATCAGCATATTCTTTAAATGCATCCTTTGAGAAAACTTCATCACTCAATTTAAAACACCATTTACACCAATCAGAACCGGTGAAGTTAACCAGCACGGCTTTATTTTCTGCTTTTGCTGTTTCAATTGCTTTTTCTAAATTGGCTGTCCAGTTAAGCTCGTCAGATGTTTGAGTTTTGTTACCACAAGCAATTATAAAAAATAATAATGTAAACAGGACTAATGTTATCTTTTTCATTTTTTCTCTCCGGATTAAATAACTCTGTAAATTTAATTTCTATTTGATTCATATTTAAGAAAATAGATTCAATATATATTTATTCATAATTGTCATTCCCACTGCCGAAGGCATTCCTTCGGAAGAAAGTGGGAATTTTTTTACTTCAAATGTGTTTGATTCCCGCCTGCCTGTCGGCAGACAATTTCAGGGTGACATTCTCCCGTTGCACAAAAGACGCTTTATAAGATTATATTGCTTTACACCCTCGCATAAAAATATAAAATTATTCCTCTTCTACTTTTATTGGCTTTGGTTTTTTCTTTTTCTTCGGTGGTCGTTCGTAAAGAACAGCTAACCCTTTATAGTGCGGTGCAATACTTTCATTTATCTGTTCCCATGTAAATCGCCACTCCCAGTTTCCCCCTAACCTGCTGGGAAAGTTCATTCTTGTTTCTCCGCCAAGGCTAAGAACATCCTGCATAGGAATGATAACAATATTTGCAACGGATGCATAAGCAGTTCTTATTAACTCGTTTACAATATCTTCATCGTAATAATTTAAATACATTTGGGCATGCTTGTAAATGTCATTTTCTTCACCTCTCGCCGTCTCGAAATACGACCGCGTTGTATCATTATCATGGGAACCGGTTAACACAACACAGTTTGGAATAAAATTATGCGGAAGAAATTTGGTTTCCATATCGGTGCCAAAGGCAAACTGGAGTATTTTCATTCCAGGAAAATTAAATTTATCACGCAGCGCTTCAACTTCCGGAGTTATCACACCAAGGTCTTCAGCAAGAATTGGAACATCGCCAAGATGTTTGATTAACGATTTGAATAATTTTTCTCCGGGTGCTTTTACCCATCTTCCCGTTATGGCAGTTTTTGCATCACCCGGAATTTCCCAATAAGCATCAAAACCTCTGAAGTGATCAATCCGAACGATATCAATTAACTCGTATAAACTTTCAAAGCGTTTTCTCATCCAGAGAAAGTCATCTTTTTCCATCACCTTCCATCTATATAATGGATTACCCCAAAGCTGCCCGGTTGCGCTAAAGTAATCGGGCGGAACACCTGCCACAAATGTTAACTTTCCCTCATCATCAACTGTAAACTCTTCTTTATCTGCCCAAAGGTCGGAACTATCATATGCAATAAAAATCGGCATATCACCAATAATTTTAATACCGTTTGTATTTGCGTAATCGCGTATGGCTTTCCATTGCCTGAAAAAATTGAACTGAACAAATTTATGATATTGAATATCATCACTTAATTTTTCTTTCCATTCTTTCAACGCTTTTTCTGTGCGATGAATTAAGTCTTTCTCCCATTTACTCCACACCTCACCGTTATGAAAATCTTTAGCTGCCATAAATAAAGCAAAATCTTCCAGCCAATCTTTATGCTTATTGCAAAACTCATCAAAATCTTTTCCCAATCCACTTAAATTATTTTTAAAATTGTTAAAAGCTTTTCGGAGCAAAGTTTTTTTGTAATTAATTATTTCGCCGAAATCAATTTCTATTGGATTAAATTTTTGCTTATCAGAAAGATCATTGTTTGATAAAAAACCATCTTCCTTTAGCTTATCGGGGCTGACCAAAAGAGGATTGCCTGCGAATGCGGAAAAACACTGGTAAGGGGAATCACCGTAACCGGTTGGTCCTAACGGAAACACCTGCCAGAGAGTTTGTCCGGCCTCTTTAAGAAAATCAACAAACTTGAAAGCATCATCACCAAGATCACCAATACCATAATTGCCCGGTAAAGACGTTGGGTGCAGTAGAATGCCTGCGCTTCTTTCGAACCTCATACTAATTCCTTTTAAATAAAATCAAAA
Organism: Ignavibacteriaceae bacterium; assembly: GCA_049670345.1. GTDB lineage: Bacteria > Bacteroidota > Ignavibacteria > Ignavibacteriales > Ignavibacteriaceae > BMS3ABIN03. The sequence continues at coordinate 5,528 of JBATTD010000758.1, read as the reverse complement.
ATGGATTGGCAAAGTTAAATAAGTTTGTAAAGACTACCATAAAAGTTTAATACTTAGTGCGGTTTTTTTGCTGCTTAGACCGTAACTTTCATTTAAGCTTAATTTTTTTTATCTATGCATATTAATACAATAGGCAATGAGTTAGATAAGTACTTTCTAATCAGTTAGTTATGAACAAAATAACAGCCATCGGTGAAATTTTATTTGATATTTATCCGGGCTCAAAAAAAATGGGTGGTGCGCCGTTAAACTTTTTATATCATATATATAAGTTTACCGGAGCAGGAAACATAATTAGTCGGATTGGAAACGATACACTTGGAGAGGAAATATTGCAATTTTTAAAAAGGAGTAATATCTCTTCTCACTATGTTCAAATCGATCAAAAATATCCTACGGGAATAGCTGAAGTGGATTTAAATGAGAAAAACGAACCTTCATTTATTATAGAATCAAACAGAGCATACGACTTTATTGAAACCAATAATAATTTACATAAATTGATTGAGGAAAGTACAGACTGTCTATATTTTGGTTCGCTTGCACAAAGATATGAAGTAACACGAAATACTATTCATTCATTAATGGGGAAAAACATTAAATATTTTTGCGATCTTAATATTCGCCAAAATTTTTATAATGAAGAAATAATTATAAAGTCTTTAGCAGCGGCGGACATTTTAAAAGTTAATATAGATGAAATAAAACTGCTTAATGATTTACTAATCAAAGAGAATTTTGATCTAGAAAAATCATCAGCCAAACTGATAAATAAATTTGATATTAAGTTGCTTGCTGTTACAAAGGGAGCCGAAGGCTCAATATTGATTAAAGATAAAATTATTGATGAATTTAAAGTTGACCCTTTCGAAGCAATTGATACCGTAGGAGCGGGTGACGCATTTGCTGCTGTTCTTTGTATCGGATATTTAAATGGATGGGAACTTCCTTTTACTAATAAGTTTGCAAATCGCTTTGCTAGCGAAATCTGCCGGATAACTGGTGCTTTACCTGGCGATGAAAAAATTTATAACAAACTCAGAGGGGAATTTGAATATGAAACAGGATGGAGATAATATTAAAGGATTATATATACAGCTTTATAGTATTCACGGACTAATAAGAGGCTTTGATCCGGAATTAGGGCGTGATGCGGATACCGGGGGGCAAGTAGTTTACGTTTTGGAACTTGCAAAAGCTTTAAGTGAACATCCAAAAGTTGAAAAGGTAGAGCTGCTAACTCGTTTAATCAGAGATAAAAAAGTTTCTGATGATTATTCGGTTCCTGAGGAAAAGGTAAATGATAAGTTCAATATCATAAGAATTAAATGTGGTGGAGGAAAGTATATAAGAAAAGAATTATTATGGAATCATCTTGAAGAATTTGTAGATAAGAGTATTAAATATATTAAATCGGTTGGGAGACTACCGGACGTTATTCATAGCCATTATGCAGATGCCGGATATGTTTGTACGGAACTGACCCAGTTTTTTGGTATCCACTTTATTCATACCGGACACTCTCTCGGAATATCAAAAAAACAAAGACTTATTGAAGATGGCATGAAACCGGAGGAAATAGAGAAGAAATATAAAATCGATCACCGGATAGAGGTTGAAGAGAATATAATTCATTATGCAAATCTTATAGTAACGAGTACAAACCAGGAGATACAAAAACAATATGGAGATTATGATAACACTACCGTGGGTAAATTCCGTGTTATTCCTCCTGCAGTTAACCTTTCTCGTTTTTATCCGTATAATAAAACAATAAAGCACGATAGAAAAACTGCAATGTTACTGCAAATGATCACCAGTAAACTACTTACTTTTTTTATTCAAATTGATAAACCATTAATTCTTACTGTATGCAGACCTGACAAAAGAAAAAATATTGCCGGATTAATAACTGCTTATGGTGAAGATAAGCAACTTCAGGAAAAAGCGAACCTGGCAATTTTTGCGGGAATTCGTCAGGATATCCAGACGATGCAGGATAATGAACGTGAAGTACTTACCGAAATTTTATTATTAATGGATAAATATAATTTATACGGAAAGATGGCTATTCCGAAACGACACGAAATTGAACACGAGGTGCCGGAACTTTACCGCATTGCAGCAGACACGGGAGGTGTATTTGTAAATGCCGCTCTTACTGAACCATTTGGTTTAACATTAATAGAAGCTGCCGCTTGTGGGGTCCCGGTAGTCGCAACCGATGACGGCGGACCGAGAGATATTCTAGGGAATTGTAAGAATGGTATACTAGTAGATGTGTCCAATCCCCAAAATGTAAGTAAAGCACTAAATAAAATTATTAACGATAAAAATAACTGGTTTAAGTTTTCGGAGAATGGGATTAAGAATGTTAGGAAATACTATACCTGGAATGCACATACAACTTCTTATCTAAAAGAGATAAACGGCCTTATTAAGAGTGGACAGCAAAATATTAATGAGGTTGCTCCGGTCGGGAAAAAACTTTTTAAAGCAGACAAATTTATTATCACAGATATTGATAATACATTAATAGGAGACGATAAATCCCTTACTGAATTTATTCGGCTATTAAATGATTTACATAGAAACGTTGGCTTTGCAGTTGCAACCGGTCGTACTATTGAATCGGCTTTTGATATTCTTAATAAAAATGGGATTCCTTATCCGGACATTATAATCTCATCCGTCGGTTCGGAAATTTACTATAATTACAATGGAAAATTTGTATATTCAAAGGGCTGGGACGCTCATATAAATAATCAGTGGAATAAGGAAAGAATTAAAAATTTTCTTTCTAATTTTAAATTTCTAGAATACCAGGAAGAGGATACACAGAGAAAATACAAAGTAAGTTATTATACATCTGATGTTCCTCAGAATTTAAAGAAGGTAAATGATATTCTAATACAAAATAAAATCAGGGCAAACGTGATATTTAGCCATGGTCAATATCTCGATATCCTGCCATACCGTGCATCAAAAGGGAAAGCAATAAGATATCTCTCATATAAATGGAATATTCCGTATGAAAATATTCTGGTCGCCGGAGATTCGGGAAATGATAGCGAGATGCTTAAAGGGGAATTATTGGGAGTAGTTGTAGCGAACTATAGCGCTGAACTGGAAGCTCTGCGGGGGCAGAAAAGAATATATTTTGCTAAAAGAAAATACGCCGGGGGAATAATTGATGGTATAAATTATTATAAATTTTTTGAATAATCCTGGAGTTGGATGATGAGTAAAAAACTTGAAAAACTACTTGGTGAGAAAAATGTAGAATTTTGTCGATATTTAACCAAGGTTTGTTCTGCAGAAAAAAAATTATTGGTTAAGGGAGAATTACTTGAGATCCTTGCCGAAAATGATATTGCCAACAAGGAAGATTATTTAGAAATTGGGGAAGTAGTAAGCAAGTTCACTGAATCTGTATGTATCGGATGCACACTAAATTTCGAAGTAAGGGAAAAGATTGGCACATCACAATATTATCAGTTTAATTCTGAAAATTACAGTCTCCAGCGTATTAGTACTGTTGAGTATTTAAAAGCAAAAGAGCAGTTAAAAAATCCAGACCATACAAATGATCTGTTAACACTTAACTTTCAAACATTTTATGAAAAATTTCCTAGCGTGCGTGAATCAAAAAATATTGGCAAGGGAGTAGAATATTTAAATCGATATTTATCAAGCAGCCTGTTTACCAATTCAGAAAAACTAAGCACCGCATTATTTGAATTTCTTTTTGTACACAAGCATAATTCAGCACAATTAATATTAAATGATCGTATTACTAATCCCGACGAACTTATAACAGCTATTAACAAAGCCTTAGGCTTGCTGTCTGAAAAAGAGGATAAAGAACTCTATTCAAAGTTTAAACATGAGTTACAAAGTTTTGGTTTTGAACCGGGATTAGGTAGAACAGTTGGTCAAATAAAGGAAAGCCTTGAACAACTTGATGCCCTGTTACACTCACCGGATCATTTAGTTTTAAAACAATTTCTATCACGTATTCCAATGCTTTTTAATATTGCGATTATTACTCCCCATGGCTATTTCGGACAGGAAGGTGTTCTTGGAAAACCGGATACCGGTGGGCAGATAGTTTATATTCTAGATCAGGTAAGAGCAATTGAACGAGAACTAACTGAATCATTGAAACAATCTGGATTAAATATAAAACCAAAGATAATTATCCTTACGCGTTTGATTCCCAATTCAGAGGATACCAGATGTAATCAAAAAATGGAAAAAGTTTTTAATACAAATAATGTTTGGATTCTTAGGGTTCCGTTTAGAGATTACAATAAAAATGTTACGGATAACTGGATTTCAAGATTTGAAATATGGCCATACCTTGAAGAGTTTGCTGAAGATTCATCTACGGAGTTATTAGCAGAGTTTAGAGGAAGACCTGATTTAATAATCGGAAATTATTCTGATGGAAATCTTGTTGCCACTATTCTTGCTAAAAAATTTGGCGTCACACAATGTAATGTGGCTCACGCTCTCGAAAAAAGTAAATATCTTTATAGTGGTCTTTACTGGGATGAGCTGGAAGATCAATACCATTTCTCAACACAATTTACCGCCGATCTTCTGGCGATGAACTCTGCTGATTTTATTATAACTTCTACATACCAGGAAATTGCGGGTAGAGAAGACAGTTTAGGTCAATATGAATCATATAGAAATTTTACAATGCCCGGACTATATAGAGTTGCTGGCGGAATAAATCTTTTCCATCCAAAGTTTAATATCCTCCCTCCAGGTGTTGATACAGATCTGTTTTTCCCTTTTAAAGAAAAGAATAAACGGACAAAGGAAATTACAAATGAGATAAATAAGATGTTGTTCTCTAAAAATTACTCTTTAGGATCAGTCGGTCAACTTAAGAATCCGGATTTACCACCAATCTTCTCAATGGCACGGCTAGATAAAATTAAGAATATTACCTCTCTCGTTAAGTGGTTTGGAGAACATGAAGAGTTACGGGCTTTAGCAAATCTTATAATTGTTGCCGGCAAACTTGATGCAGGAGCAACAACTGATACAGAAGAAAAAGCACAAATAAATTTAATGCATAAGTATATAAATGATTACAATCTTTATGATAAGATAAGATGGCTTCCCGGCGATGGAGATAGAAGAAGAGTTCCTGAATATTACAGGGTCATTGCCGACAGGAAAGGAATTTTTGTTCAACCTGCCTTATTCGAGGGGTTTGGATTAACAGTTATTGAAGCAATGCGATCTGGATTACCCACATTTGCTACCCAGTATGGCGGACCACTTGAAATCATTGAGGATAGCAAATCAGGATTTCATATTAATCCCGTAGAAAGTGATGAGACGAGTAGAAAGCTAATCCAATTCTTTAAAACGTGTAAAAGAAATAATAAATACTGGAGTAAAATTTCAGCAGCAGGAATTGAACGTGTTGATAAGGCTTTTAACTGGCAATTTTATGCAAAAAATCTGATTTCACTCTCAAAGATTTATGGCTTCTGGAAGTACACGAC
>JBATTD010000757.1:0-4518 GCA_049670345.1 Ignavibacteriaceae bacterium | reverse complement strand
GCTATAAAACTTATAAATGATGTGGCGTAAAAATTCTTAATCTGCTTTCATCATTCCGGAAGAATTCTATTATATATTCAATCAATTAAATAAAAAAAGAGGCTCTATGAATAATTCTTCATTAGCGAAAAGTGAGTTTATAAATATATAAAAAAAGCATCCTGATTATTGTGGATGCTTCGCTTCTTAAACACGGTAACAATATTGTAATCCGAGTTGAATAGAATTTGAGATTGTTTTAATTGATTTTCTGCAATTGCTCAAACGCTTCATCAACAGTATTACACACAGGCATCACTCTATCCAACTGAGTAATTTGTATTAACGAATATACTTTTTCTGATGGGGCGGCTAATCTCATATGTCCTTCATTAACATTTAATATTCTGTTCGCCACAAGTATTGCGCTCAAGCCGGAACTATCGCAGCTTTCAACTTCGCTTAGATCAAGAATAAACTTATTTGCACCTTCAACTTTTAGCAAGAGCGTAAACTCTCCTTTTAACAAACCGGAAATGTTGGTATCGAGACGTTTTTCATTCAATTTAAAAACGGTAATATTATTTTTTCGTTTTATTTCGAAATTCATTCAATAATCCTGTAACATTTTAAGGCAATTTAATAAATTTTCATAAGAAATTTTTGGGTTTGTTTCGCTATTTGCTATTTGAATGTTATAAACTTTATCAGCAAAACTCTTAGCAAATCCTATGCTTACAGCAGCACCCATAACACCTGACACATAAGTATAAAACAGTTGTTCTTGCCTGTTTAGATCCAGTACTACATCATATTTTTTCATTAATAATTTCGATAGTAAACCTTTTGACGGAAGATCTATTTTATTGATTTCCTTTAATCCATGCCCAAGCGATTTACTGCGAAAATGTAATGGTAGTAAACTTATACGATAGTCGTTCGTAAGAATTAATATTTCCTTTTTTAATTTTTCAAGAAAAACTAAAATATCTGTAGAATATTGAAAATCTTTATCCCCTTCAGGCATAAGAACAAGAATAGAGTTGGAATTTTTAAAAGCGAACGAGAAGGATTTATTACTAAAATCGCTTTTCTTAAGCTTATGCTGAATGAAAGCCCTTGCCGCTGTTTGTTTTAGCATTTGCATTTAATTTTCCACCATCTCATTTAAATGCTTAATCAATTCGTCTTCATTCATAATACCAACACCTAAATTCTCTGCTTTGCTTTTTTTCGATCCGGCTTTTTCTCCTTCGATAATGTAATCTGTGCTGCTACTTACACTACTTGTAACTTTACCACCGAAACCAATTATTTGTTCTGCCGCTTCTTCTCTTGTGAAAGAATTCAATTTACCTGTTAATACAAAAGTTTTTCCTGTAAAGAAATTTTCCTTAACCGGTCGGGAATTGCTTTTGTCGAGTTCAAAATTTAAACCGGCTGCTTTTAACTTCTTAATGATAGTAATATTTATTTTATTTTTGAAGAATTGTTTAACACTTTTTGCAATACTTGGACCGATTTCAGGAACAGAAATTAAATCATCTTCCGAAGCATTTATTAACCCATCAATCGAATTAAAACAATCCGTGAGTTTGCGTGCAACTCCTGCGCCTACATACCTTATCCCGATCGCAAATAAAACTTTATCAAAAGGTTTTTTTTTGCTTTCCTCAATTGCACTCAATAGATTATCAACACTCTTTTGGCCTAATCGTTCTATTGAAATTAAATCTTCTTTTCTTTCTTTCAGATGATAAACATCAGCATAAGTTATTAAGAATCCTTTATCTACAAAAATATCAATAAGAGCTTCACCTAATCCTTCAATATCCATTGCAGTGCGTGAAGCAAAGTGCTTTACTATTTCTTTTATCTGAGCAGGGCATTCTGTGTTTTCACAATAGTAAGCTACTTCATCTGGGGGATTAAATAAAGGTGATTTGCAAACCGGACATTCCGCCGGCGGCTTTACAGGCTTGCTCTTTTTATTTCTTTCACTCAACACAACCGAAACAATTTTAGGAATAACATCGCCGCCTTTTTCAATTACTACGCGGTCTCCTTCACGAATATCCTTTCTTTTAATCTCGTCGTAGTTGTGCAGTGTTGCTCTACTAATTGTGGAGCCGGCAAGCAATACCGGTCCGAGCTCTGCAACAGGTGTAACAGCACCCGTTCTTCCAACCTGCCAGACAATTTTATTTACATATGTAAATGCCTGCTTTGCTTTAAATTTAAATGCAACTGCCCAACGTGGTGATTTAGCAATATTCCCCAATATATTTTGCTGTGCAATTGAATTTACTTTTATTACCGCACCGTCAATCTCGTATTCTAATTCATCACGCATTGCTTCAAAATTATGACAAGTTTCGATTACCTCCTCCATGCTGCTGCATTTTTTGTACTCACCGTTTACTTTAAATCCAAGTTTATTTAGTAACACAAGATTTTCTTCATGACTTTTTAATTCATCATCTATACTTATTAAAGTATAGACAAAATTATTAAGCGGTCTTTTTGCAACTTCCTTTGGATCCTGCATTTTTAATGTGCCAGCAGCAGAGTTCCTCGGATTTGCAAACAGTTTCTCTCCTCTTTTCTCCCTTTCCTTGTTAAGATTAATAAAATCTTTTATGTTCATGAAAATTTCACCACGTACCTCAATATCTTTTAATATATGCGGGCCAGATTTAACTTCATTTAACTTGAGCGGAATCGTTCTCATTGTTCTTACATTGTTGGTTATCTCTTCGCCAACAGCACCATCACCTCTTGTTGCTGCGGTTCTAAGTATTCCATCAACATAATTTAAACTAACCGAAGCCCCATCTATCTTAAACTCAACAATATATTCCACTTTTTCATTCTCCGGGAACGCATCTTTAACTCTTCTATCAAAATCATAAAGCTCGTCTTCATTATAAGTATTTGCCAAACTTAGCATTGGTACTTTATGCCGAACAGGTTTAAAATCTTTTGTAAGGTCTTTTCCAACTCTTTGCGTTGGTGAATCGGGTGTAATAAGTTTGGGATGTTCTGCCTCAAGTTTTTCAAGTTTCTTCACAAGTTTATCATATTTTTCATCACTAACAGAAGGTTCTGCAAGAACATAATATTTATAATCGTGTTCTCTTATCTTCTTACGAAGGGATTCACTTTGTATTTTTATATCAGAAGGCATCTATTCATTACTTAATTGAGGTGGGGTATAAACTCTTTTCAGCCCATTTGCATCAAGCTTATAATGCCTTACAACACCACGGCTTCCGTTAATTTCAACCACTTTACCATTTAAATTAAGATTTACAACACCGGAATTACCAAGCGTAAAATTAAAATTGTTGTTCGCTTTTATTGTTTTTGAAATTTTAGGAAGAAGCAGAAAATCCTCAATACTTTTATCATCCACAATCACCAATACCCAAGATGAATCTGTGGAATCAACATTGGTTATGGTTAAAGTGAGTTCTTCAATATTAGCCGTTATTTTTTCTTCGGTGGTTTGATTGGTTTCTTCTTCAATGTAACGATTTGGTGTTTCCTGCAAAACTTCATCGTACGGTTTTTCCTCAACGATAATATCATCACTACCATTAATGAAAACAGAGAATATAAGCAGCAGCAATAGAGCAGCACCTATTACAGAACCTCCAATAATTATTTGTTTCTGTTTCTTCTTATCATCCTCATTGCTTTTCTTTCTTGTACTATCATACGTAAAAATTTTAGCTGGCTTATTGGTTTCTACGCCAGACTTGGTTTTTTGATTGACCGTATCCTGTTTCTTTTCTCCGATATTTTGCTGTTTTACTTTTTCAACCGCTTCTTCCTTGCCCTCTTTTGCCAGAATATATTTTTGCAAGGTTTCTTCTTCATCAAGCCCAACAACTTTAGCATATTGCTTAATGAAAGCTTTCACATAAATTTCGGGTAAAAAATTAAAGTTGCCGTCTTCAAGTGCTTCTAAAAACTTAATATCTATTCGTGTTTTAGCTGCCACATTTTGTAAAGTTATTCCGGCTTTTTCCCGTTGTTCCTTTAACTCATCTGTAAATTTTTTCAGCATAATTATTTATTCTTTATTATCTGTTATTACACCAGTTTAATTAACTTGGCTGCAAAAGCACCATCCATTTTATGTCTATGCGGATAAGTTTGGATGCATCCATGCTCATCCAAAATATCATCGGGGAATTTGCTTTTTGCGCTCTCTAATTTGAAATTACTGTTTTCCGATAAGAATCTTTCAACGATAACAAAGTTCTCTTCCGGTTCAATCGAGCAGGTGCTGTAAACAACTATGCCACCCAGTTTAACCAACGACCCTGCTTTAGATAATAAATTATACTGCAAGTCGTTCAATGCTCTCAAATCAAAAATATCTTTCTTCCATTTTATATCGGGCTTCTTCGATAGTGTTCCTGAACCTATACAGGGAACATCGGCAAGAACTCTGTCAAATGGTTCGTCAGTATATTCTAACGCATCTGTTTCAATTGTGTGAATGCTTTTTAATCCTAACCGCTGCATATT
>JBATTD010000756.1:0-4472 GCA_049670345.1 Ignavibacteriaceae bacterium | reverse complement strand
TAAAAATGATGATATGACGATGGTCATAGTTAAAGTAAATTAGAGACAACTCTCTGCTATAAATTTCAAATTTCTTTTCACAACCTCTGCTTATTAAATAGGTAGGGGTTTTTTTATATTAAATAACCCAACCCATACCAAAATACTATTCTAATTAATTTATTCAGAAATCGTTAGTTGAATCGGTGATTTATTGCTTAGGAGTGAAGATAGAGAGCGAACTAAAAGTTGACTGAAAATTCTAACCAAAAACGCCTTTAGGGAACCCTGAAACAGAGGGTAGGGATTTCAGGCGGAAAGCTGACATCCAATCCTGAGTGAAAGATAAAACACACTACTTAATAATTGTTTTAGTATTTTTAATGGTATGAATATTGGAGGTATGTAACTGTTATAAAGAGTGAGATGTTTGAATCGGGTAGTAAGTGCGGATTCCAATAACAATCTATTATACCTTCACTTTTTATGCAAAATAAGGGAAGTAAATAATTCGCAAACATTTTTAAATAATAAATTAATCATAAGGAAAACTCTTTATGTTGAATAACACGCAATTCGGAAGTTCAAAATCGGAGGAGACTACTATAATTAGCAGAGGTGTTAAAATAGAGGGAAAGATCACCAGCAGTGGCAATATTAGAATAGATGGGGAAATACAAGGAGATATTTTTTGCGAAAGTAATATAACCATTGGAGAAGGTGCAATAGTCAAGGGGCAAATAAATGCAAATGTCATAACGCTTGGTGGTAAGGTTAGTGGGATTGTAAGAGCAAAAGACAAATTGCTTTTAGATTCTAAAAGTAATCTCAAAGGAGATATTTTTACCAAAAACTTAGTGATTGAGGAAGGAGCTAAGTTTGATGGCAAATGTAACACAGGAGGTTCGATAGACATAGGGGAGTCCAAAGAAACTACTAAACCAAGCACAACCATTATCAAGTAACCATTAAATGTACACCTTAGAAAAAATAAAAAAATAATAGCAGGCTCGTCCGACGCTCGCGGGACTACGGCTGATAAATCCTCCTGCGCTAAAGTTACGGAGGACAAGTGTTGATGAAATAATTTAATATGAAGATGCGACAAATTTGTCAATCAATTTTGTCGTTTAAGATAAACACACCACGATTCTACCAAAAAATATTTTCGTTCCAAAGTAAATCTGATGTTTTCTTTTTAGGCACAAACATTGTTAGGTGTACTTTGAGAGAACATATGGTGCGGTTGGTGCAAAGCAAATCATATCACAATCATTTATACCAATCAATCCATAATGAATATTTGTTCACAAACTTAAATTGTGAAAGGAGACTTCATAATGGTACGTTTAAGAATTCCCAGCCTTTTAATTAGTCGGAGCGTATAAAATGAATTCAGGACATATGTTTTTAACAATTGCCGGATTGATTTTATTGTCAAATTTAATATTGAATGTTCATAAAGCGAACACAGGAAGAATGATAGCTACATATACCAGTGAATCAGTGATTGATGCCTCTGGCTTGGCGCAGTCTATAATCGATATGATTCAATCTAAAGCTTTCGATGAAAATACAATAACAGCTGCAGTATGGCAGCTTGATTCATTAACAGCAGTGAATAAACTTGGGCCGGAATCGGGAGAATATAAGCACACTGATTTCGATGACATAGATGATTATAACAACTACAGTACGAGGATTTCCCTGGATCGAATGGGTGATTTTGATATAAATGTAAAGGTTTTCTACGTCAGTTTTCTTAATCCTCAAATAAAAAGTAGTACCATTACTTACTCTAAAAAAATTGATTTGTCTATAATTAATTACAGTTTATTAGATACCTTGAAGTATCATCACATAGTTTCATATTAGAAGGAATAAGTTATGTCAGATTGGTTAGATATTGCAGGATCTTTTGTAATAGGAGGAATTGTAATTTTAACTTTTGCAAATTTAAATTTAACAATCAGCGCAGGAGCATCAGAGAATTTATATTCTGGGATAGTACAGGGAGAGATAACCTCTGCTGCTGATCTTCTTGAACACGATTTTTACAAAATCGGTTACCGATGCTCTGGCAATATAATAGAGATTGCGGATTCGAATGAGATCGTGTTTTACAGTGATATAGATAATGATGGAGGCCCAGACGAAATAAATTATTTCTTGGGTGATGCAGAGTCTTTTACTGAAACCGGTAATCCTAATGATTTTTTACTAACCAGAGAGAAGAACAAAGAAAAACCAGGTGCTTTAATTCCTGTTGTTGACTTTAAGCTTTCCTATTACGATTCTCTTGGTCAGAAAATAGATTACACTTTGCTTTCAAGTCAGGCTGAAAGAGATAAAATTAAAACTATAGGGATAAGAATGAAGTGTGAATCAGCTGATATGATTGATGATCATTATGAAGCAGTTGAATGGGAGAAGACAATTAAACCTAAAAATATTTAGCTGGAGTATATTATGTCAAGATTTATATTAATTATTGTTGTAGGTGGATTTATTACTTACGGAATTACAAATTTGAATCAGAATAATAATGTAACTCGGGCTACTGAAAACTCTGTTAATAATTATTCCCAAACAAAAGCAAGAAATATAGTAAATAGCACAATTCAAATGTTTATGTCTAACGTGGCAGATGATCTAAATTGGAGAGTGCTTAATCCGGTTACAATGAATATCTTTGATGGACAGGCAACATACACAGTTACTGATACAATATTTGATGGAGAAGACCTGATAAAGTTTTCAGTAACAGCAGAAGTTTTTGGTGAGACAAAGAAGGTAGATGTTTATGCAAAGCCTTTAGATCCTTTCCCATCCGGAGTTGAAGTGAATGCAGCAATTACTACTAATAATGATATTCTTACTCTTGGAAATTTAACTGTTGATGGAAGAGATCATAATTTAGATGGAACAGTATTACCAGGTGAGGGGACTTATGCAATCTGGACAACCGAAACATATAGTCAAAGTGGTGCATCCAAAGTTGGCGGCACCAATTTAAGTATTGATTATGCCCCATCAAAAAATCCTGATCCAAGCATCATAGCAAACAATCAAACCTGGCCTAATGGATTCCCGCCAAATTCACCGGAGGAAGTTATAAAGGATTTGCCGTTTAATATTACTTTGGAAGAATATGCGAAATCCGGAGATTGGGAAAGCCAGTATGTAAATGATCCAGGTCTGTTAACCTATCCTTTAAAGGGAGTTACTTATGTAGAATTACCTTCAGGTGAGCCCTGGACAGATGCAAATATCGAGGGTAGTGGAATACTGATTATCCATAATGATCAAGTTGATGCAATTATTAAAAACACTTATAATAATTTTACAGGTTTGATAATAGCGGATGATATTATTCACTTGCATAGCACTATAATTGGTGCAGTTATTTCTCTCACCCAAAACCCATCAGAGGGAAATACCATCGGAAATTCAGATGGATTTATTCTTTACTCGAAAGAGGCATTAGCTAATTCATTGATGTCGGTAAGACCACGAAATTTTGGATTTGCTCAAAATAGATTAGATGTTAAACATTGGTTTGAGTAAAACGACAAGATTTTTTAATAAATAGTGCCTATCTACTGGGTGTGTCTTTTTATTTAATACAGCTTACATCTTTTTAAGATCATTTTATGTTCAAGCATCAAAAACTTCATCAGCAGGTATCGATTTACCGTCTCTTAAAAAAAATGAATTCATTTTTTATCATTATTATTTATAAAATTTACTAAAAGTATTTCCTGCAATTATAATTAAATTTACTTACATTTCCTTTCATAATATTCACATAATTATAAGAAATTTATTTGATTGTATATCTTCAAGAAAGGTTTAAAAATTCAGATAAAATAGTTAAGTTAACACAATATATCACAGATATATTTTAACTATTTATAAATAATTGTAGGAGAATCTATTATGGCAAAACAAATATCCCCATTTCATTCGGCAGATAGTAAAGTCTATCACATTTATGGTTCGTGTTCATCAGGAAAATCTGTAAAGAAAAGGGGGAAGGGGACAGGAGGAAGAAAGCTTTGCAAAGCTTGTAGAGATATTAGAGCTGGTAAGCGTACTCGTTAGGTTATAATAGATTATAATTTAAATGGTAAGCGGTGAATTTCCCACCCCCTGCTTAAAAAATTGTCAACTGCTATCCAGCGTTGATATTAAGCGGGGGTTTTTTATTCACGTTTTAGTAGCGACAGATTTTCTTATATCTTATTATATAATTATTTAACTCCTGCAGAAATGAAGCTAAGGGAATGGTTCTAGTTAAGCTTAATATCATTTCTTACATATATTATTGCACCATGGTTTTTCATTAACTTCTGAAAATCAAATGTGTCTGGATTATTTAGAAATTCTATCCAGGTTGGATCTCTCTTAAGCTGAACAGAATTATTTAGTGAATAAGAATAATAGATCATATTAATTTTTCTTTTATCAACAAATTCATCAAAATTTCCTTC
>JBATTD010000755.1:0-1545 GCA_049670345.1 Ignavibacteriaceae bacterium | reverse complement strand
CTCCTACGTTCTAGTGTATATTTTTTACATTATTAAATTTTATCATATCTCATAAAATACTCTATTTAGCAATCATAATTTATAAAAGTTATAATATATTATTACTTAAATATTAAATAAGAAGTCTTCCTTTGTAATTCCCATTTAGCAGATGAAAAATTATTTGATATTATTATCAATTAAAAAGGTGGGTTTTATAAATCAAAGACATTCTATTTTATTGACAAGTTCAAAGTAATCAATATCAGAAAACCGATTTGCCTACATACTTATTCACATGCCCACGACTCCATATTCAAGCCATAAGAAAGTTTTATTCAGTTAATTGAGGTCTGGTGCGGGGGATTGATGACCTGCGGAATGCTGTTGAGAGATTGGATTGAATGGGGAGTTGCTACTTCCCTCTTATGCATTATTTCATTTGATTAAAAATAGATAACTTTCATATTACAATACTTAATATTTATAATAATGGAGATCAAATTGAAAAAACATATTATGCTTTTCAGCATATTGATTATTGTTTCATCATCAAGTTTACTTGCACAAGATAAAGGATTCGGATTGGGAATAATTATTGGTGAACCCACTGGTATTAGTGGTAAACTTTGGCTAGGTGGAGACAATGCTTTGGATATGGCTGCTGCCTGGTCATTTAAGGGGAGTGGCTCTATGCTTTTACAGGCAGATTATGTTTGGCATACATTTAATTTAATTAATGTCTCAAGTGGAAAGTTACCCCTTTATTTTGGTATTGGTGGTAGAGTTATATTTGGAAGTAAAGACACTTACTTGGGAGCACGAATTCCTGTAGGACTTGATTATATATTTTCAGGAACACCATTAGATATATTTGTAGAGATTGTACCAATATTGGATTTAGCTCCATCAACTGACTTTGATATTGGGGGTGGTTTGGGCATAAGATTTTGGTTTTAAAAATTAGATTGAAAAGCATTATTCTTTTCATTAAAATAGTATTGACTTAACCAAGTCATTGGGCCTTTGCCCAATCTTTTATAGTTGTTAGTAGCCTGGACCTCCTCCAGGCTTTTATACTCCCGCTATGTAGATAGATTTGTGACCTCACCCCCGCCTATGTTATTAAGCAGGGGTAAATAATCTTGGTTAATGTTAACTGGTTACTTCATCAACACCATCCCTGCCTACCGCAGGCAGGTTCTTAGTCTCAACAAAAGGACCTGTTTAATTAGGCTTAGAATGATCTAACTCTTACTCGAAGTAACAGCAGTAAAGTTTGAAAATATTCTCTTCACACTTCTGCTTTTACAATGCGGGCAAGCGAATGATTTCTTCTTCCCATATTCAGTTATATTCAACTGAAGTGAAAAGTTTTTCTTGCATTTTTTACATTTGAATTCATAGATAGGCATATTATTACCTCCTAATAAATAAAAATGATGTTACTACTTTTTTGCCTTTAATAATTATTTAAGTAATACCATCTTCTTAGTTTCAATAAAAGGACCTGCTTGTATTCTATAGAAGTAAATTCCGCTTGTTAAGTTTTCTGCATACCACGTT
>JBATTD010000754.1:0-7520 GCA_049670345.1 Ignavibacteriaceae bacterium | reverse complement strand
TACAAGAGAAAATCAGAAGGGAGAAAAGCTGAACGAAGAAGAAAAAAAAGAATATAATTTAAATTTAGCTGCATCTGTTATTTTTTCTTTTAAAAAAGATATTCCCCCCGTCAAAAAATTATTTTAGCGCAAAACAAAATAATATTTCATTGCAATAGTGCGTACCGGATGGCTTGAGTATGAATTAAGGAATCCTTATGTTCAAAATTAAAAATTCAATGAAAGGAAATACATATGAGTGAACAAAAGAAACCGGGGCCAAACATCACACCATCTCCTGACGGACCATATTTAGTAAAAGACATCGAGAAGTTTTCCAATCAAAACGGACCTATCGAAACAAAGAGGACATTAGCACTCTGCCGTTGCGGTGGATCAGCTAATAAACCTTTTTGCGATGGTACGCATTCAAAGATAGGATTCTCATCTGCCAAACTGGACGGCCGCGTTGAAGACAAACGGGAAAATTACGAAGGTGACCAGATCACCGTTCACGATAACCGTGGTATATGCGCACATGCCGGTCGTTGCACAGATGGTCTTCCTTCGGTTTTTCGATTGCAGCAAGAACCATGGATCGATCCAAACGCCTCCGACGCTGAAGAAATTAGTGAAGTGATAGGCAAGTGTCCCTCCGGCGCCCTGAGCTATTCCGTTGATAGTGTTGAACACCCTGATAGAGAAGGCGAGCCCTCCATATTTGTGGCGCCAAACGGTCCCTATTTGGTAACTGGCGGACCGGAACTGATTGAGACATCCCGCGCACAGGGTGTATCAACAGAACATTTTACACTGTGCCGTTGTGGCGGTTCAAAAAACAAACCCTTTTGTGATGGAACTCATTGGCACATTCAATTTAAAGATGACAAGAATTAATACAATTATTAATGGAAAAACCTTCCAATGAATAATGACTTCCCCACCAGCGATATGGAATTGACTCATATCCTTGTTGTGAGTAATATGGAAGACTCCCGGCATTTTTATGGAGATGTTCTGGGAGCGACTGTTATAAGAGAATATGGCGGCACCTCCTGCGTTTTGAAATTTCAGAGCAGTTGGCTGCTGCTGGTTACCGGGGGTAAACCGACGCGGGATAAGCCAGCTGTAACCTTTACTTCTCCCCCCACCCCGGACACTATAAGTCATGCCATGACCATCCGTGTAGCTGATTGCCAGGCTTCTTACGAAATTCTAAAATCGCGTGGCGCTGAATTCCTGACACCACCTGTAGATTGGGGTGAAGAAATTCGTTGTTTCTTCCGCGATCCAGATGGTCATCTACTGGAAATAAGTCAGGCGGTCTGAGAAATCCGGGTATGAAAGCCGAAAATAAAACGCACATTAATACAGGTGGAGTGCTTGAGCAAGTTTCTCTGTTCCCTATACTGCTCGTAAACTTTATCGGCACTCTCGGCTACAGCATTATCCTGCCGTTTTTAATTATACTGGTTATTCGGTTCGGCGGAGATGAATTGATGTATGGAATAATGGGTGCTACGTACTCTTTCTTTCAACTCATAGGTGCGCCTGTACTTGGGAATTGGTCTGACAGGTATGGCAGGAAAAAAATTCTTTTACTGAGCCAGGCAGGTACATTTTTAGCTTAGGTCTTGTTTATTATCGCCCTCCTTATACCTGACACCGAGCTATTTGGTTTGAATACTACTTCAGGTAATTTTCTGCTAACTATGCCTTTGCTTATTTTATTTTTGGCAAGAGCGTTAGACGGCATTACCGGTGGCAATGTATCTGTAGCCAATGCCTACCTTGCTGATGTAACTGTTGAGGATGATAGAAAGAAAAATTTTGGTAAGATGTCGGCAGCCGCAAGCCTGGGCTTTATCATCGGTCCGGCACTGGAAGGTGTGCTTGGTGCAACCGTTTATGTAGAACTATTGCCTGTATCAGTAGCTATGTTGATCTCCCTGGCTGCAATTTTCGTTATCGCTTTCATCATGCCCGAATCAAAACCATGTGTTCTATCAGGGCAAGTTGATGAAAAAAGAATTAATAAAGTTTTTGGACAGGAACAGAAGGATTG
Organism: Ignavibacteriaceae bacterium; assembly: GCA_049670345.1. GTDB lineage: Bacteria > Bacteroidota > Ignavibacteria > Ignavibacteriales > Ignavibacteriaceae > BMS3ABIN03. The sequence goes on along the minus strand of JBATTD010000754.1, from coordinate 5,476 downwards.
CTATAAACTTAAAGGAGCGGAAAAAGTTAGTTTTAAAAATGTACTCCGGCTCAGGCACATTCCATTTATGCTGCTTCTTTACTTTTTAATATTTCTAGCATTCAATTTTTTTTATGTGGCTTTCCCAATTCATGCAATACAAGGTCTCAAATGGAGCCTGCTAAAACTTGGGATTTTCTTTTCAGTGATGGGATTGATTTTGGTTTTGGTTGAGGGACCAGTATTCAGTAAAATCTCCGGGAAATACTCTGATGGTATTCTGACTGTCGCGGGGAGTATATTATTGGCGTTTAGTTTTTTTCTTTTTACAAACGAAAATGAAATACTTATTTTTGCCGGTGTGATTTTGTTTTCCAGTGGTAATGGTATTATGTGGCCCTCTTTTTTATCACACCTTTCCAAAGTGGCGGGTCAAAAATATCAGGGGGCGGTTCAGGGCTTTGCCAGCAGCGCGGGAAGCCTGGCAAGCATTATTGGTTTAATTGCAGGGGGATTTATATACGGAATGTTGGCTGTAGAAACATTTTTGATACCCGGATTTTTATTCCTGATTATTTTTGCGCTATTAATTTTATTTCTCACTTCAACATCATTTAAGAATGATTTATTATGAAAGCTGTGGACAAGAGAAATAAATTTGAAGAAGAAATCTTTTCCTACCAAAAAGGTAAAGATGATAAAGTTTTTATTTATTGGCATTACCAGCAAGTGATGATCCTGAAAAACAAAAATGCTCAAAAATTCATCCAACAAATAGAAGGATTAGATGAGCGGGACAAGCAATTAGTGATGGCGAAAATAACCGGCAATTTTAAACGAAGGAATGAAAGAAAAAATGGTGACCAATAAGCAGCGAGAAAATAATGAATAATCAAAAAAGCACTGAATTTAAAAAGACAAAACTTTTACCGGGAGCAATAATATTCGTTGGGTTGGTATTATATTTTAATATCCGTTTCGAAAACCAAATGGATATGATTGATTGGGCAGTTATATTAATAGGTGTGATATATGTAATTATTGCTATGTTAAAAGATCATAGAAGAAGCTAATACTCTAACGGGAGGCACGCCTCGGTAAGCCGAAAAAAAGATGGATGACTTTAGCACAATGCCATTAAACCAGAATCCTGGAAAGTTCTTTCATCCAAAGGAAATTAACCACAAGCAAATTTAAAAATTGCTAAAAAAGTAGCTTTACTCAATGGATAATGTTATGTAATTTTTCAGTGTTCCAGAAATCATTGATTAATTAAGAAAAAGATGATTGCGCAAGATTGATCCTAGTTGATTTATTCAATTAAAAATTTAAATTGAGAGAATCATGCCTGAGAATAATATTACAAAATTGAGAGAAGTTAATCATGGTTCTATTTTAGTATTCTTAATATTATTACTCTTCATTTATTATAGCTCCATTTCTTGTGATGAAAATCGTGTAACTGAACCTTCAGGAACTTATCAATATGCTGTGCCTCAACCAACTAATGATGGTTGGGAAACTGCTTCTCTTCAAAGTGTGGGGATGAACCCAAATCATCTTATAAATTTAATGAACAGGCTGGATGAAATCGGCGAACATAGAATTCACAGTTTGTTGATTATTAAAAATGGCAAACTGGTTTTCGAAGAATATTTTCCCGGTGAAAAATTTAATCTGGCACAGTTTACCGGCGAAACAGGATTTGATGAGAATGATACACACAATCTCTGCTCAGCAACTAAAAGTTTTACTTCAGCATTAATCGGTATTGCGATTGATAATGGTTTTATCCAATCAGTTGATCAAAAAGTTTTTGGTTTTTTCCCGGAACATTCTGATCTGCTTTCCACCGCACCCGAAAAACAAAATATAACTTTAGAGCATCTGCTTACAATGAGATCCGGTTTGGAATGGGATGATGAATCTTATCCATACTCCGATCCACGAAACGATATAAACCGGTTGTTTAACAGCAGCGATCCGATAAGATATATCCTTGCAAAAGATTTAATTGAAACTCCCGGGACGTTTTTTGCTTACAGAAATTGCAACACAAATGTGTTGGGTGAAATTGTTCGAAAGGCAAGTGGACAGAGACTGGATTTTTTTGCGAGGGATTATTTATTCAGAAAACTTGGAATTACAGATTACGAGTGGCAGAGGCTGCCTAATAATGTAATATTTTGTTCAGGTGATTTGCGGCTGCGACCAAGAGATTTGGCTAAGTTTGGTCAGTTGTTTCTTAATGGCGGAATGTGGGAAAACGAGCGCGTTATTTCGCAGGAGTGGGTAGATATTTCGACACGGAAGTTTACAAGCTTGAATAACTGGTGGGGTGATGTCGATGGTTATGGATATCAATGGTGGCAGTGGGAAAACATCTACGGTGTTAATTACAAAGCTTATATGGCTGCAGGCTGGGGCGGACAATGGATTGTTGTTTCCCCTGATATGAATACTGTTGTAATAACTACTGCAGGTAATTACTATTCTAATGAGCCAATGCCCGTGCAGACGATACTGGTTAATTACATACTTCCATCTATTTACCTTTCGGCAGAGCTTTAGCGTTATATAGCTTGAGAAAGATCAATGAAAATAGAATTAATTAAAATCGGTGACGAAGTAAAAGTTTCTAAGATTTGTCAAAAATGTATAAGGGAAATTAACGCTAAAGAATTAACAGAAAAACAGATTAAAGTATTATTAGATGAGTTTTCTGTCAAAGGAATAATCTCATATTCAGAGAAGTATAAAGTATATGTTGCCAAAAATGAAAAAAAAGAAATTATTGGAACTGGAACATTAGCAAACAATCAAATAAAAGGTGTTTTTGTTGATATTGAATATTTAGGTAAGGGTGTTGGTAAGGCAATAATGATATTTCTGGAAAATAATGCAAAGGAATTTGGTTACAAAAAAACTATATTAACATCGAGCGCTTATGCTAGAAAATTCTATTTAAAATTGGGATATAAACAAATAAAAATAATTGATTCAATAGTTGGTGAAATGACTGAGATGGAGAAGGCTATATAACCGGTCAAGCAACGGGACGCCGTAAACCAGGTGGCATGTGTCTTCGCTCAAGCAATAAGTTTCACCGGACAGGTTGGGCACACGGCTTGTTGGCTGAACCGTTAAAAGGTAAATAACAAGTTCTAAAAAAGTAGGAATAATGAATATGGAAATTAGCAACCAGGATTTGATAAAAAGAAAAGATCACGAACAACCATTTGCCATCTCTAAAAAAGGAATGCGTTATCATCATATTGGTATTCCAACTGATGATCCAAAACCAAATGAAAAATATTTAAAAGAACTCAAACTATATGTATCTGGTTTCGATATTAGCGAATATGGTATTGAATGGATGCGTTTTGAAAAGGATAGTCCAATATCAGAGGTAATCAAAAGAATTCCACACATAGCATTTGAAGTTGATAATCTTGATTTAGTTATTAAAGGAAAAGAATTGCTTGGAGAGGTAAGTTCTCCTTCAAAAGGTATAAGAGTTGCGATGATAAAAGAAAACGGTGTCCCGGTAGAATTCTTAGAATTTAATAAAAATATTTAATTCGCATAATACCATATATCAAGTAAGTCTTCTGACCGCTTTAGTAATTTGAGATTCTTATTTAGGACGGACGCTTTTTTTGCAAAACCGTTAAGCAGCGAGGAAATAATGGATAATCAAAAAAGTACTAAATTTAAAAAGACAAAACTTTTACCGGGAGCGATAGTATTCCTTGGGTTGGTTTTATATTTTAATATCCGTTTTGAAAATGAAATGGATATTATTGATTGGGCAGTTGTATTAATAGGGGTAACATATTTAATTATTGCTATGTTTAAAGATCGTAGAAGAAACTAATACTCTAATAATAGGAGTGCTATATGGGCGAAACCCAGGGATTCAGTTTTGGTGATGACTCAGTTGAGAGTGCCTACTGCAATGTTCTGGTGAAGATCCTTTTCGAGCCCTGGGCGGCTGGGCATAAAGCCACGCCATTCCCTATGAGGAGGAAGATGGAATGAACGTCAGATTAAACATTTCGAGGTTTCTGTGTCTTGCGCTTTTGACAACGTCGGTGTATGCGCAAAATGCCAAGACGCTTCACGATCCAAGATTGGAGCAGATATACTTAAGCGTCCAGAGAATCGTAATAAGTCATTACCCTACCGCCACGTCTCACTTGCTTAAGAACAAGATTCAATTTGAATTCAACACCAGGCTCTTCATCATACATGTGCCTCTTAAGACGGGAGAATGGCAGGATCCCTGGGAGGAGAGAGGCCCCAGGAAAGGCGGTATACTCGGGACCATAGAATTGAGGGATGGAGAATACACCGGAGCTGCAATGGTTCCTCAGACCTTTGATAGGCTCTACTATTCAATAATACTGCTGGCTCCATATTCCAGGAAGCATGACTGTTATCTGTACGTTCACCTCTATGTACCGCAACACGAAAGCAAACCGGAATTCAATAAGGAACTCATAGAGCTGGTCAACGCATTTGAAAGTAAATTGAAGGAGTAACGAACAAGTGCTTAGAGCGGACTTTGTTGACGCCGTGCCGTTTACCTTGGCGTTAAACCATAGTCCCGATAAAGTTTCCCCATCTTTATTGTAAATACTTACAATTTAATTTGCAATTGCATATATGTAATCCCCTTTCTGAGTGACTACTATGCTGGCGGGGGAATAATCTGATAATGGTGGCAAACTCCTGCTTAAGATGGACGAGGATTAGCCGGAGATGAACAAACAAATTAATTAATGTGAAATATGATACTTAATCACCAGGATGATATGCTGTAAACTTCCCGGAATATATTTATATAGTCTACTGTTTTAAAATATGTGTAAACCGAAGAGTTTTGAAACAAATTGGAATATATATACCTGCCTGCCGGTAGGCAGGGTAGGCTGGTGCAGCTGCACTCATATATACGTTCTTTACTCAATGATTCTGTGAAGTATAAGTAATAGTTGTACAACATAACAATATGAAGTGGTTAATTATGGAAAAAAAACAAATTTTAAAACAGATTATAACTTTTTTGATTATTACAACAGTTATTACTTCTGGAGTTTTTGTTTGGATTTTTAGTCTATCAAAAAGTGATAGTGGGCTATATGGAATAATGATGTTTGTCCCTGGAATATCTGCCGTGATAACATCTTTAATACACAAAGATAAGATTCGGAATTATGGTTGGGGAATTGGCAAGATTCGATTCCAGGGATATGCCTATATATTACCCATTATAGTTGCCTTGGTGGCTTATGGACTGATGTGGATTAGTGGCATAACTGAATTCTATTCGGATGAAGTTATTAACTATCAATGGGCCCGGATGCTTGGTTTTGAACTCCCTGTTCCTTTTATAGTTGGTGTGCTTTCAAAAGGATTTTTAGCATTTCTTATTGCATTTATTTTAGTTACCGGAGAAGAAATTGGCTGGAGTGGTTTCTTGACTCCCAAATTA
>JBATTD010000753.1:0-15275 GCA_049670345.1 Ignavibacteriaceae bacterium | reverse complement strand
GGCTGTATGCAAGGTTAAAAATTAGTAAAAATATTATTGGTAGTCTGATTATCATCTTATTTATGCTAACGGTTCTGGTTAGGATAAGTAGCAGGTAAAAAGACGTGTTCATCTCTGTTTAGCTTTTAATTTAGCGATTCTCTGAAATATAAAATTTCATACAAAAATCAGTTATTGTTATAGCCAATGTTGTCAGCTGTTTTATTCAATCAGTACATCTTATTATTGTGTGCTGAATCATCAGGAATTTGTTGCATTGAGTCCCAATGTTCAACTATTTTTCCATTTTCATCAAATCTAAAAAAGTCCATTGTTACGTATTCAACATTGTCAGGCCAAATTTGGTGTGTATGCAAAGCAACCATTCTATCTTCAGCAATGGAACGCACAAACTCAATTGATTTATTAGGATACTCTTGATACATTTTTTCAAAGTAGTCTATGAATGCTTGAATTCCATCTCCAACTAATGGATTATGTTGAATGTATTTAGTGCCTACATATAATTCGGTTGCTTTTTTTGGATTTCCGTTATATGCCATTTTATAGAATCCAATGGCATTCTTTTTATTCTGATTCAATTCGTCATTCATTGCAATTTGTTTTTAGCTCTTGTTAGGGGCTGGCAGTTATCTTTGTCCACTAATATAAATACAAGTCACAGGTTTCATTGGTTTAAAACCAAATTCAATATTTTTAAAACCAGCTTCTTCATATTGTTTTTCAGTCTTTTCTGCTACTTGTTTTACCTGTTCTTCCGATTTTGTCCAACGCGGTTGAAATACCATTATCAACCTGCCATCTTGTTTTAAAAACGAATAAAGTTTTTGAAATTCTTTTGTCGGATCCTCCCAAAAGAAATGAACATTGCTGCCAAAGATAATGTCAAAATGTTCTTCCGGATAATCCAAATCCCAAATAGTCCCGCATTTCAATTCTGCTTTTTTACTGTCTATACTTTTCCTGTTCTTTTTGATTGCTTGTTCCAGCATAACAGGCGAATGGTCAATACCAGCGATGAATCCTGATGTCAGTTGGTCTGCTACAACTTTAAATGATGCGCCTGATCCATAACCAATTTCAAGAATGTAGTCTGTTGGCTTGAAGTTTAGCTTTTCAACAGTCCAGTTTGCACGATCTCTGTTTTTAACTGACATTAACCAACCAACAAATCGTCCAAGATTTCCATCTGGATTGCCAAATTGTTTATTTAATTTTTGTTTTAGTCCCATAAGTCAAATAATATAATGTTAAGTTTTGTTTTTGCTTGCCGCTAACGGTTGGTTGTATGGTTAGTTGCCGATTTCGTATCAAGTTACAACTACTTTTGATAAGAGATGAAACGCTGAAAACCGCACTGCACCGGCAATTAACTATACCGCTTGTTAGCCACTGGCAGTTTTCATTTTTTTCTATAATATATCCTTAATGTTGGATGCAATTGTTTGTTAGGATGATTACTTGATGCAAAGAATACAACATTATAAGGGACTTCATCTTTATGCCTTATCATAATACCATAACGACCATTATCATTCTTTACGATATCTTGTATAATTTTGGTTATATCAATATTCTCATAATCAGCCCTTGTCTCTTTTTTTTTCGCAATTTTTACTTGATTTTCTATAGTTGACTCTGGTTGCTTATTCCATGTCACTTCTTTTTCATTCCAGTTCGAAATTACCCTTTGTATTATAATGCTATCTTGACCTTGATTTCCTTTATTCCCACCAACTTTATTATACGCCGATGTAGGATTAAAATACAAACTTAAAAATGCACTATCAATTATTGCTGTTGTTGGCATTTTACTCAAATCGAAATCAATTAAAACTCTATTTACATTGAGCTCTCCTCCTTGAGTCCAGCTATAAATATGGATGTCCTCCAATTTGCCATAATTGTTATCAGGTACAATTAGACTGAATACAGCATCACCTCTTTCTGAATTATCAGGTGTAACTGTCATTTTTGTTACGGAACAAGATGAAACCGTACAAACAATAAAAATAAATATTCCTAATTTTTTCATAATATGTAGAATTTGTTATTCGCTTGTGGCTAACTTCTCAATACACGAATGTTTGAATTTAATTGTCTGATAATAAATTCCAATTCACACTCCCTCCAAAATAATCTTTACTTTAAGAAACAGCAACTGAAAGATTTTGAGATGAAATTATTCAATAACAATTTTCATTTCTTTACAACCATTTCAATAATAGCTTTCTTTATATTTAAATGTTCAGCATTGATTTATTCTAAATAATTAATTAGATAAGCATTTAATATTATGTTATTTATTAACTTTACGAATAATTGATAACCATGACAGGAATTGATCTTTGGAATTTTATACATAAGACAATAAGCTCCGATAAAAAAGTTGTATTGCTCACTGTTGCCGAATCTTCAAACTCTTCTCCCGGAAGGCAGGGATTTAAGATGGCGGTGAGTGAGGATGCAGAAATGATTGGTACTATCGGCGGCGGAATTATGGAAAAGGATATGATCGAATATTCCCTCGATCTGCTGTTCGGAAATGAAACTAAAAGGATTAAAAGACTTCATCATACAGATAAAACCAAATACGAAAAATCCGGACTGATATGCGGCGGTTATCAAATAATTGTTTTCTCTGTTATTGATAAGTCACACACCGGTTCAATCGAAAAGATCATCTCTTTAAGCAGGGAAAAGCAAAACGGTGAACTGGTAATTTCACCTGCAGGGATCGAGTATAATAAGATTGATACAACTAACCCGGTTTCATTTACTTATAAATCTGATGATGAGTGGGAATACAGAGAAAACATCGGACTTCCATTAATAGCTTTTATTGCCGGCGGTGGACACGTAGGGTTAGCCGTTTCCCGGATAATGAAATCAATTGGTTTTTATGTTATCGTGTTTGATCATCGCGAGGATGTTTTTACCATTGAACAGAATGAATACGCTGACGAAATTATTATTACAAAGTATGAAGAAATTGGAAACTATATAATAGAAGGAGAACGATCTTATATAATAATTGTTACACCTATGCACGCTGGGGATAAAGATACTTTGAAATCGGTGATTTGCAAAAATGTTAAATACATCGGGATGATGGGAAGCAAAAGAAAAATAAAATCAATATTTGATGCACTGCGAGAGGACGGTGTTGATGAAAAATTATTTGAGCGAATACATACACCTATTGGAATTGAAATAGAAGCGGAATCACCTGAAGAAATCGCAATCAGTATTGCAGCCGAGGTGATCAAAATGAAGAATAGTACACTAATTGAACAGATTGGAACAGATCAGTGATCATCCGTTAAATCCGTGCCTGCCTATCGGTTTACATACCGTAGGTATGCAGACAGGTTATCTGTGTTCCATATTTTCAAAATCAATTTATGTTTTAAATGAGCGATAGATTTTACAGAATACCGATTGAACGATTATTCAAATGGATTCTTGCAGAAGAAAAAGAAGGCAGAATATTCGGTCTTTATAAAGAACTGTTCTTCACTCCAAAAGAGGATGACCCGTTCAGAATGAAAAGATACGGCAGGATGCTGGAATCACCTGTTGGAGTTGCGGCAGGTCCACAATCCCAGCTTTCTCATAACATAATAGCATCGTGGCTATGCGGCGCAAGGTTTATCGAACTTAAAACTGTCCAGACTCTTGATGAAATTGAAGTGACAAAACCCTGTATCGATATGGAAGACGAGGGCTATAATTGTGAATGGTCGCAGGAACTTAAAGTACACGACTCATTTGATGAATATTTAAATGCGTGGATACTTATTCATGTTCTTAAGCATCAGTTTAGCTGGAACATGGATGAACCCGGATTTATATTTAATATGAGCGTTGGATACGATCTTGAGGGAATACTAAAACCTAACGTTCAGTGGTTTTTCGAAAAGATGAACAGTTGCGCGGAAGAGCTGGAAGAAAAACTTAAGGCTCTCGAAACACTTCACCCGTCCATTCGTGAAATAAATATACCTCACCACATCTCAGACAACATTACACTATCAACCATGCATGGCTGCCCTTCAGATGAAATAGAAAAAATCGGTAAATATTTAATTGAAGAACGGAAACTGCACACTGCTATTAAACTCAACCCAACGTTACTTGGGCCCGAAAATGTAAGAAAAATTTTGAATGAAAAGCTTGGATATGATATTAATGTTCCCGATGAGGCATTCGCACACGATTTAAAATATGAAGATGCAGTGAAGATGATAAATTCGCTGCAACAATCTGCAGATACCAACGGTGTTGAGTTTGCATTAAAGCTTACAAACACTTTGGAATCTCTTAATTCTACCAACTGGCTTCCGCAAAAAGAAAAAATGGTTTACACCAGTGGCCGTGCATTGCATCCCATTACAGTTAATCTTGCTGCAAAACTTCAGAATGATTTTAACGGTGAACTTGATCTTTCATTCTGTGGCGGTGTTGATGCATTCAATGTATCTGATACTCTTAAATGTAACCTTGCACCGATCACTGTTTGCTCAGACTTACTGAAACCGGGAGGATACCTTCGTTTGACTCAATACCTTGAGGAAATAGAAAAAAATATAAAAGGTAGTGATTCAAAAAATATTGAGGGTTTTATCCTTTCGAAAAATGAAAACAGTTCCAGCATAAACGAAGCGGCAATGTACAATCTGAATAAGTATGCTGACTCCGTTCTTAAAAATACAGCATACCATAAAAGCAATTTTCCTTATGACAACATTAAAACAAAACGGGAGCTAACAGCTTACGATTGTATTCACTCTCCGTGTATTGATAGCTGCGCTGTTGAGCAGAACGTACCCGAATATATGTATCATACAGCTAACGGCAATTTTGAAGAGGCATACAGGGTTATTTTAAAAGATAATCCCCTTCCCAACATTACCGGCAATGTGTGCGACCATCTTTGTCAGGCAAAATGCACAAGGATAAATTATGATAACCCGCTGCTCATAAGAGGCATAAAACGGTTTATATCGGAGAAGTATGATGGAGTTGCTGACCTGGAACTGAAAGAAAAAAACGGATTGAAAGCTGCGGTCATTGGCGCAGGTCCTTCGGGCTTATCTTGTGCTTACTTCCTTGCGCTCGAAGGATATGAAGTTAATGTTTATGAGAGTAATCCCTTTGCAGGCGGTATGGTTGCCGGCTCTATTCCAATTTTCCGTCTTACCGATAAACAGATTGAAGATGATATTGAACTGATCAAGTCAATCGGTGTATCATTGCACTTCAACCAGAAGGTAGATAAGGATCTTTTCACTTCTCTTCAAAATGAAAATGATTATATCTATGTAGGGATTGGTGCACAGAACAGCAAAAAACTGGATATTCCCGGTGAAGAACTGGATGGGGTAACGGACCAATTAACTTTTTTATCAGAAAACCGCAGCAGCGGAAAAACAAAAGTAGGAAGAAAAATTGCGATCATTGGCGGTGGGTTATCTGCTGTTGATGCAGCGCGAACCGCAAACCGGATAATGGATAATGGCGGCAAGGTTACTATGATTTACCGGCGTACTAAAAAAGAAATGCCTGTGGGCGATGATGAAATAACTGCCATGCTTGAAGAAGGAATAGAACTTATAGAGTTATCAGCTCCTGTATCAATAAGTCAAAACGATTCTGAACTTTATCTCAAATGCATAAAGATGAAGCTGGGGGACGAGGATGAAAGCGGAAGGAGAAGACCTATTCCAATTGAACAATCTGAATTTAAATTAGCTTTTGATACTATTATAACTGCTATTGGACAGGATATTGTATTGGATTTTGTTGAAGGAAATAAATTAAATGTTAACGAAGCAACAAACGAAACACAAATACCCAATGTATTCGCCGGTGGAGATTTTCTCAGAGGTGCAGATTCTCTCATCAATGCAATGGGTGATGGAAGGAAAGTTGCTGAAAGAATAATTCAGCGTTCAATTGAGGATTATAAAATTCCTAAACTGACACCTGATAAAAAAATAAGCCTTTTGGAATTCCAGAGGAAACAGGCTTACAGGGAATTCGGAAACAGCCTTCCTGAAATAGATGTTGATGAGAGAACTGGTTTTGATCTGGTGCATCCTGTGCTGGATGAAGAAACAGCAAAACGTGAAGCTGAGCGCTGTCTTTACTGTGAAGACTTGTGTAACATCTGTATCGGTGTGTGTCCTAACTTTTCAAATGTTTCCTTTGAAGCTGAAGCAACTGAGCTGCCTATTTGGGAAGCCACCTTAAACGGTGACGATTACACAATTGAAAAGATTGAAACTTTCATTATCAAACAAGGAAATCAAATTTTTAATATAGGCGATTTTTGTAATGAGTGCGGAAACTGCGATACTTTCTGTCCGACAAGCGGAGCACCTTATAAAACTAAGCCGCATTTCTATTTAACCGAAGAAAGTTTTAACAGCGAAGAAACAGGGTATTATTTAAATTGTAATTCATTAAAGTTTAAATCAAATGGTATATTAGAATTATTATCTTTTACGGATGATTTTCTTATTTATGAATCTGATGAAGTTGTTGCTAAATTTAACGTGTATGATTTTTCATTGATAGATTTAAAAACTAAATCAGTAACAATTAACAAAATTAATTTTAAACAAGCGGTGGAAATGTATTTTCTGCTAAAGAGTTTAAAGGATTTTTCTATATTTAAGTAATATGCAATTCACATTAAACGGAAATAAAAAAGATTACAATGGTGATCCCGAATTACCACTTCTTACTTATCTCAGAGAAATTGAAGAAATAACATCAGCAAAAGATGGGTGTGCACCGCAGGCAGCTTGCGGTGCCTGTACTGTTGAGCTTAACGGCAGAGCTGTATTATCCTGCGTTATTCCGATGAGCAAAGTTGAGAACGGAGTTGTCGTTACAACCGAGGGATTGGGCGAATATAAACAAAGAGTGATAACAAATGCTTTTGTAGAAAAATGCGGAGTACAATGCGGATTTTGTATTCCCGGAATTGTTATGCAGGCAAATGTTTTGATTGCAAATAATCCGGAACCATCAAGAGATGAAATTACTAAAGCGCTTACACCAAATTTATGCAGATGTACCGGTTATAAAAAAATTATCGATGCAATTGAATATGCAGCAGAAGCGATAAGAGAAAGTCGAGAAATACCGATACCTAAAAGTGATGGGAAGATCGGGAAAAATTATCCTAAATATGATGCTGACAAATTGGTACTTGGACAAAGCCTTTATGTAGCTGATATGAAATTTCCGGAGATGTTATACGGGGCACTCAAGTTTAGCGATCACCCCCGCGCAAAAGTTATTTCGGTAAATACTGATAGAGCAAAAAATCATCCCGGCGTTATTAAAGTTTTTACTTCTAAAGATATTCCCGGCAGTCGATTTACCGGATTGATAATTTCCGATTGGCCGTTGATGATTGAAGAAGGTGAAGAAACAAGGTACGTTGGCGATGTGCTTGCCGGAGTTGTAGCAAAAACCGAGGCTGTTGCAAGGGAAGCTGTTAAACTGATTGATGTAGAATATGAAGTTTTAAAACCGCTTTCAGATCCTGAAAAATCGCTTGATGAAAATAGTCCGAAAATTCATCCAAAAGGGAATTTACTTTCTGAAACAAAAATTTATAGAGGAAATGTAGAGCAGGCAATAAAGGATTCTGAATTTATTTCAAGCGGGACATACCAGACGCAGATGATTGAACATGGATATATGGAACCCGAATGTTCAATTGCACGACCGTCTGATAACGGTGTTGAGGTCTTTTCTCAGGGACAGGGTATTTATGAAGATAGGAAACAGATAGCAGAGCTTCTGAATATGCCCGAAGAAAAAGTCCGTGTAGTACTGGTACCGAATGGAGGCGGCTTTGGTGGGAAGGAAGATCTTTCTGTTCAAGGTCATGCCGCTTTATTTGCTAAAGTTCTCAATAAACCAGTTAAAGTTCTCCTTACAAGAGATGAATCTATCATAATGCATCCCAAGCGCCATCCTATAAAAATGAATTATACACTTGGATGTAATAAAGAGGGAAAGCTTACAGTGTTAAAAGCAGATATGATTGGTGATACGGGAGCTTATGCTTCTGTAGGCATGAAAGTGCTTGAACGTTCAGCCGGTCATGCTACGGGACCTTATCATGTTCCAAATGTAGATATAGTTAGCAAAGCAGTTTATACAAACAATTTGCCCTGCGGAGCTATGCGGGGATTCGGAGTTAACCAGGTTGCATTTGCCGTAGAAAGCTGTATAGATGATCTCTGTGACCAGGGAGGATTTGACCGCTGGCAATTCCGTTACGATAATGCTTTAACCGAAGGTGGTATGACTTCCACAGGACAAAAGATTAACCGCGGCAGCGGTGTGAGGCAAACTCTTCTTGCAGTAAAAGATATATTTAACAATGCTAAACATGCCGGTATAGCATGCGGTATAAAAAATACCGGCATCGGCAACGGTATGGCTGATGAAGGAAAAGTGAAAATTGAAATTGTCTCGTCATCAGAAATAATTCTTCATCACGGCTGGACAGAGATGGGACAAGGAGTTAACACAATGGCGGTTCAGTTTCTTGCTCACGAAACAGGAATAGATCCTGCAATAGTGACTGTTGAAGTTGATACAAGAGCAGAAGCAACTGCAGGAATGACAACTGCCTCAAGAGCCACTTCTATAATCGGTAACTCAATTGCAAATGCATGCATACAACTTAAAGAAGACCTGAAATCAAAATCATTAGAAGAGCTTGCCGGTAATATTTATAAAGGTGAATGGATCTGTAACTGGACAACAAAGCCGGGTAAAGAAGTAGATGAAATTGTAACGCATTACTCCTACAGTTATGCAACGCAGGTAGTAGTTCTAGATGATGATGGAGAGATAGATACAGTATATGCTGCCCACGATGCGGGAAAGATTATAAATCCCGGTTTGTTTGAAGGACAGATAGAGGGTTCAATCCATATGGGATTGGGCTATGCATTAACCGAAGATCTTGAACTTGATAACTGTGTGCCGAAAAGTACAAAATTAAGAAAGTGTGGAATCCTGCGCGCTAAAGAGATGCCGAAAATGGAAATAATTGGGATTGAAGTCCCTGATCCGCACGGACCTTACGGTGTAAAGGGTGTAGGTGAAATTGGTTTGGTTCCAACAGCTGCTGCAGTTGCAAACGCTTTTTATCAATATGATGGAACGCGGTATTATAAATTACCGATAAAGAATAGAACCAAACCAAAATAGAACGATCTACTTTACAGTATTACTATTTTTTAATTAAAAAGGATGGACATCAATGATAATTATTGAGCAGTTAAAAGAGGAACACCAGGCTATATTATTAATGTTAAAAGTTATGGAAGCAGTTTGCAAAAAGCTTGAAGCCGGGGAAGATGTAAGTAAAGATGATCTCAATGATATTGTAAAGTTTATTAAAGAGTTTGCAGATAAGTCTCATCACCTTAAGGAAGAAGATCTGCTTTTCCCCGCAATGGAAGAACTTGGTATTCCCAGGGAAGGCGGTCCGATTGGCGTTATGCTAACAGAGCATACGACGGGCAGAGAATATGTGAAAAGTTTAAGTCTCGGAATTGAAGAATATTCTAAAGGAAATTCCAATGCAGCTAACCAAATAATTGAGAACGCAAGAAATTATTCTTCACTTTTATCCAATCATATTTATAAAGAAGATAATATTCTTTATCCAATGGCAGAGATGCATATTTCAAAAGAAAAGCAAGAAGAGTTGTTAAAAGAATTTGAAACAGTAGATCGTGAAAAAATAGGTTTGGTTAAGCAAAAGGAATTGATAGATATTTTAAATAAGCTAAAAGAATCTTATTTGGATTAGCATTATTTTCCCTGTGCAGTTCGTTTTAACCAGTTAACCATTTCTGAATCTTATCCCTGCATTATATTGATATTATTAAATTATTAAGTAATGTAAAAGAAATGTAAAAGTGTTAAATGGTACTGAAAAATTGTTTTTTGTACGGCATAATTAATGTACTTTATTACGTGAATTAATAAATAAAAGTCTATGAAACGAGTAACGCCTGAGCAAGAAGAATTTTCCGATACATTGGATTAAAAATAATTATTTATAAACAGATGACCGACAAAAACCAACATACTTTTCACGTTCCTGTAATGGGACTAGGATTTACCGTCGATACCCCTGTAAGAGTAGCTAAATATGGAATATCATCCGTCATCTCTATAGTAGATGATATTTTGATAGAAAAAATGAGGGGCTTTTACTGTGAAAAATTGAACATTCCTTACGAGCCAATAACTGAAAAAGCTGAGGATTTCAGAGCTAAAAGAATCACGGCTTATCTAAACTTAATAGATGATATTGTAAAAGATAATTTTGAGGAACTTAAAAATTCATTTTCTGAGGATAGAACTGAAGTAGAAAAGTATATGGCAATGCTTCCCGATAGTTCGGAATTAAAGCAAAAATTTAATAAGATAGTTGAGAACAATAAAAACGTAAATGACATAAAAGATTGGCTTCATAACAATTTACCCGTTGGAAGTATTGATGTAAATATTATGACCAAACTTGATAAAGCGAACTATTTAAAAGATGAAAAACTTCCTTCTGAATACAACGATGCACACGCTGCGCTGCGTGGTTATGCAAACAGCAAACTAAGTTCATCAATTATTTTATCCGCAGGATTAAATCCAAGATTGTATGGCTACTTCGAAAAGTTTGAAGATTTCTACCCCGATGAATATGGTACTCTGAAAAAGAAAATTGTTTTAAAAGTAAGCGATTACCGTTCAGCGATCATTCAAGGTAAGTATCTTGCAAAAAAAGGATTGTGGGTTTCCGAATATAGAATCGAATCAGGATTGAATTGCGGCGGTCATGCATTTGCTTCCGACGGTTTTATGATGGGACCGATTTTAGATGAATTCAGAGTAAGCCGGGAAACACTCATCGAAACAATTTTTGAAATTTATTTACTCGCACTAAAAAACAAAAACAGGGTATGCCCGCAAAAACCACTTGATGTGAAAATTACTGCTCAAGGGGGAATCGGAACAAATGAAGAACATCAGTTTATTTTAGATTACTACAAACTCGATTCCATTGGCTGGGGAACACCGTTTCTACTCGTTCCTGAGGTTACAAATGTTGATGAGAATACCCGGAAGATGTTGATAGAAGCCAAAGAAAAAGATTTGTACTTAAGTAAAATTTCACCCTTAGGTGTTCCTTTTAACAGTCTTAAAGGAAATACAAAAGACGCTGAAAAGCTAATACTTGTTGATAAAGGAAGACCGGGAAGTTCGTGTCCGAAAAAATTCCTCGTTTCTAATACCGAATTTACTGATAAAGCTATATGTGCTGCCTCCCGTCAATATCAAAATTTAAAATTAAAAGAGCTCGATTCAAAGGGCTTGAATCCAGATGAACACAAAGAACATTTTGATAAAATTGTTGATAAATCCTGCTTATGTGTGGGACTTGCAACGAGTCCGCTCATCAATAATGATATTGATAGAAAAGTTGAAGGTGATAGCGTATCCATTTGTCCCGGACCTAACATGGCATATTATTCGGAAGTTATTTCTTTAAAAAAGATGGTCGATCACATCTATGGCAGAACAAATATTATAAAAAGAGATGACCGCCCTAATATGTTTATCAAAGAAATTGCTTTGTACATTAATTATCTTAAAGAAAAAATTGATGACTCACCAAAACCAATTTCCGAAAAAGAATTGAAGTATTTCCTTATGTTTCAAAAAAATATGCAGGATGCTATTGATTACTATAAAGACTTGTTCGTTAATGTTATGGTAAAGAGTGAAGATGCAAAATTTGACCTGCTGAACAATCTGGAGATTCTTGAGAATGAACTAAACAGCATTAAACTGGAACCTGCTGAAGAGTTGACACCACCTTTACTTTTAGTTAATACAGGATAAGAATTTTATTTTAATTCCGAATAGTCTTCTTCAGTATCAATATCCTGGAATATTTCTTCATAACCGCATCCCCAAAACTTCTTTTTTACAATTAGATCATTACTTATTTCGCGAAGATTTGAATCTGCGGAAGAGCTTAAAATATATTGGATTAAACTTTTATGAATTAAAACAGGATGACCTTTTTGCTCATTTATTTTTGGTTGAATCCAATTATATTTATCATCAATCTGTTTAACAAATTCTTTATAAAACTCTAACGGTAAGCCCGGCTGATCTACAAAATGATATATGATCCAATCGCTCTCCATTGCTTTGGTTAAGCCCGCCTGCAAAGATGTAAACATTCCCTTTTCATATTCGGGGTTAATTACAAACTCAATTTTAGAATTTATATTTAATTGATTAATATCCTCTTTAACTTCATTTGCTTTGTGGCCAGTAACAATAATTATCTTATCACAAACAGAGTTTAATCTAAGCACAATATTCTGAATAAAAGATTTACCGTTATATCCTAGCAAAGGTTTAAATTTTCCCATTCTGCCCGAGAGACCCGCAGAGAGGATTAAACTGTAAATTATTGGTTTATTCAAAGAGGTTAACTTTCAATATTTCTTAATGCATCAAAATCCTTCAAACCATTGCCTGTAATTAGCAAAAGAATTTTATCGGTTGAATTGAGCTTATCAGCAGATAATAATTTTTTATAGGCTGCATAAACGGAAGCGGAAGAAGGTTCGAACAGAATGCCTGTTTGCTTTATAAATTCTTTTTGTGCTGATAATATTTCTTCATCAGTAACAGCTATCGTAAAACCTTTACTTTCTTTAACTGCATCAGCAGCCATATAAAGATTTCGCGGTGCGCCGGCAGAAATGCTGTCTGCAATTGTATAGGCAGGTTTGTATTCAAACTTATTAGTATTTAAATATCTTACCAAAGCATCACTCCCGGTTGATTGAACAGCAATTAATTTTGGGAGTTTATTAATACAACCGAGCGTCAGTAATTCTTTAAAACCTTTGTAAATACCCGATATGATTACACCATCACCCACAGGAACAAATATAACATCGGGAATGTTTCCCTGCGATGAAATAAATATATCATACGCGGCTGATTTTTTGCCTTCTATTGTTAAAGGGTTGTAAGCAGTGTTCCTGTTATACCAGTTATTCCTTTTCGATTCTTCCAGACATACATCAAATGCTTTATCGTAATCGCCGTCAACAACTTCCAGCTTTGCACCGTAAGCTTCAATCTGTATTCGTTTTGCGTCCGGAATGTTTTTAGGAACATAAATCCGTGCACTCAATCCAAGCCGTGCACAAATGCCCGCAAGCGAGGAACCGGCGTTACCTGTTGAGGCTGCCGCTATTTCGTTAATTCCCATTTCAATTGCTTTAAGCACAACAAGTGAAGTTGCTCTATCCTTATATGAAAGAGTGGGATTGCGTGTTTCATCCATCACCCATAAATCTTTTCCATCAATTGTATATTTTAAAAGTTGATCAGCAGGCAGAGCAAGTTTGTTTAATTGGTCATCACTAAAGTTTTGGAAATTGATTGGCCAGAGATCAGGATAGAGCCAAAATTTTCCGGGAGAAAGTCTTAGGAAATCATCTCTTGATAATTTCTTTTTTAGTTCATCATAATCATACTCAACTTTTAAAACACCCTTAAGCGGTTGGTTCTTTTCTGCCTTTCCGCATTCGGGACAGAGGTAATGGAAGCCGCTTTCAATCAATACTGCAGAAAACTCTTTTTTACAATTAAAACATTTGTATATGTAGTTTTTCATTACAAATTTATATTATTATAATCGGTCAAGTTTTCAACTAAAATTTTCTTACTTTATAACATTATATATCAATCGGTTAAGCAACAAACATAGAATTTTATAATTGAAATTACAAAGTTGCATTAATTAGTATGTTAAATGAAATTTAACGCAACGATAATATTATTTAGGCATCCAATAAAAAAAATATGAAGAATATAATTTTTACTTTTATCCTGATTACATTAATAGGATGTTCGCAAGACGATAATATAAATATCCAATCGCAGCTCCTTGGAAAATGGAAATGGGTTGAATCTTCAGGTGGTATTGATGGGAGAACTGAAACCCCTGAAAACACAGGAAATGTCATTACAATTGAATTTACCCTCAGCACTATGAAAAAATTTGTAAATGGAAATTTAGAATCCGAGGTTAATTATGAAATTCAATCAGGTCCTTCTATTAGAACCACACAGAATACAGATTTATTAGTGTATGAAAACGGAACAAAACAATCTGTGGAACTTAATGGAAATTTCCTGGTATTATTTGAAGAATGTTATGACTGTTTTCAACATAATTATATAAAAGAATAAAATCATGATATATAAACTAATTGGAATATTCACAATAAATCTTCTAATAACTTATAATGCATTGGCACAAGAGCAGCAGCTTTTAGAATCCAAATATGATGAGGCCGAATTAAAAATAACGTATACAAACTTTATTGATTCACTCGATCCACTAATAATTGTTAGCAATTACCCAAAGGCAATAAAGAATTTACTTTCTGCTGATTATGAAAATCAAAAATTAGGAATAAGGACACTAAAAGAAACACAGGAAATTGAAATCATACCGTGGTTAATCCCATTTTTAGACTCAAAAGATAATTACATTCGAATTGAAGCCTTGATGGCAATTTCAAATTTAGTAGTGTATTATACTTTGAAAAGAAGAGATAATAGTATACCTGAAAGAGTAAGTATTAAACCTATGACCTCAAATGATACTGATTTACGTCCACTTGCCTGGCTTATTTTGCAAATACTAAGATTACCCGACAGCAATCCAAACCTTATAGGTTATGCTGCAACTATGACTGGATATTTGAATCTTCAAATATTTGAATTAGAGATAAATATGCTTTTGGACAGTAAACATCCGGCAGTAGTTACCAGTGCCGAATATGCAATTGAGCTACTGAGAGAGGGACATCAAGAAAAAACAAAAGCAGAATAAACCATACACAACAATGATATAAGAAATCATAGCTGACATTCGGGACAGCAACCTTTTTTAGCCAGAGCATTGGAAGTAATTTAAAATAAATATGTTATGAAAATCTTAGAAACAGAACGTCTCGTTCTTCAGGAACTCAGCATTGATGATGCAGAATTTATTTTGACTTTGCTTAACACACCAGCGTGGTTGGAATATATTGGTGATAAAAATGTTCGAACAATTGAGGATGCAGTGAACTACTTAGAAAATGGACCAATAAAAAGCTATAAAGAAAACGGGTTCGGTTTAT
>JBATTD010000752.1:0-7429 GCA_049670345.1 Ignavibacteriaceae bacterium | reverse complement strand
AAACCTTAATCTTCTACCCCAATTCAATCCCACAAAAAAAGGAGCCAGACCATACAGATCTAACTCCTTTATTTTATTGGGTGGGCGATACTGGATTCGAACCAGTGACCCCCTGCTTGTAAGGCAGGTGCTCTGAACCAACTGAGCTAAGCTCCCAATTCCAAAATTTTGAGTTTCCAATATCTTACTTTTTATAAATAAATACAAACTTTGCAGAGTTGGCAGCCAGCCCATATTTTATTTCGGGGGGAATGCGGGATTATCGTCTCGATTACGAGAACTCTCTCATTTCGAGCGGGCGATGAGATTCGAACCCCTGCCTGCCGGTAGGCAAGGCAGGCAGGCGCGACAACCAGCTTGAGAAGGTAAGTACTGGACTTAAGTTATTGTTATTAGTACACATCTATTTTCGGCGCAACAAATGCGCAACAAATATTCTTATAATTGTGTGAAAATAATGAGAGAAAATGAAAGTAAATATATAAAACCCCTGCCTATGTTATTAAGCAGGGGTTAAACGATCTTGGTATTATTAAATCGTTATTTCATTACCACCATTTTTTTGCTCTCAACAAAGTTGCCTGCAGTTAGGATGTAAAAGTAAACACCACTGGATAATCCAGTTGCATCAAATTGAACTTTGTGATTTCCACCAGGTATTAGCTCATTAACTAATGTTGTGATCTCATTACCAAGTATGTTGTAAATCTTTAATGTCACAAAAGTACTTCTGGTTAAAGTAAAACTAATAATTGTACTTGGGTTGAAAGGATTAGGATAGTTCTGCGAAAGCGAATAATTTTCCAGTACGAATTCCACTTCAACAATATTTGAATAAGAGAAAACGCCGTTAAAGTCAATCTGTTTTAGTCTGTACTTTAATTTCATAGAAGAATTAAACTCTGACAGATCATTAAAGAATTGGTAATTTGTAATTTCGCTGGTGGTGCCGCTTCCTTCTACAAATCCAATTGTTTCCCACGCAGCTGACTGATTTCTTTGAATTTCAAATCCCATATTGTTTATCTCGGTAGCCGTAGTCCACGCAAGCTGAACACCTTCATCTTTTATCGATGCATTAAAAGAAGTCAGCTCAACGGGAACTACAATCTGAGATGTATCACTATAAGCAGATTGACCGAATGCATTAAAAGCTGTTAATCTGTAAACGTAAATTAAATATGTAACTGTAGTATCTAAATAAAGAGTACTGTTTGCAGAAACAGTATCCACTATAACAAACGCTTCGGGGCCCAGACTTTCTCTTTCTATAATAAACCCATCTTCGTTGTTCGAATTATCTGTCCAGGTTAATTGAACAGATAATGGACTGGGAATAAACTGTGCAACTAAATTGCTTGGAGGATTTGGGGGTAAACTAAGCTGTAGGGTAACGTGAGTTGA
The DNA here is from genome assembly GCA_049670345.1 of Ignavibacteriaceae bacterium. Classification (GTDB taxonomy): domain Bacteria; phylum Bacteroidota; class Ignavibacteria; order Ignavibacteriales; family Ignavibacteriaceae; genus BMS3ABIN03. Next base: position 6,025 of record JBATTD010000752.1, on the reverse strand, counting down.
ATCCCATCTTCGTGGTGAAGGATTTTTATAACCTGCATTTACAAGATATGTTCCTTCAGAAGGCGCAGTTAATATAAACGGATTATTTGATGTGCTGTTTATTACAGCAACAACATTTCCGCTTCCATCTACAAGTTCTCCTGCCACGTTTCCGGAATTACCTGTTATGGTAATCTGTACCTGCAGGTTGCTCATTGGTACAACACTAACAGTATTATCCTGAAATGTATGACAACCCGAACCTGAGCACCCCGGACTAGAACCATTAAACCCGGGTTCTGAATGTAAATTAAATGTTAAATAAAGTGTGATTAGGGTTGTTAAAAGTAAGTGCATCGATTTCATATTTTCTCCTTAATGGTTAATTCCTTAATAATTGGCAATTGCTGTGCCGACTAGTTTTTTGATGAATATCAATTAAAAATGAAGGTTGGTTCTCATTAGCGAGAAAAATTTTGTGGATAAGATGCCAAATTTGTCAAAATAAAAAACCCCTACTGATTTAGCAAAGCAGGGGAGTAGTGAAATACAAAATATCGTACGTTACTTCATCAAAACTATCCCTGCCTACCGCCTGCCTGCCGGTAGGCAGGGCAGGCAGGTTCTTAGTCTCAACAAAAGAATCTGCACGCCCCGGCGCGTAAACTTGTAGTCTGTAGAAGTAACTGCCAATTTGTAAATTGGTTGCCTTGAATGATACTTCACAATTTATTATTAGTTACTAATATCTGTGCATTTCTAAAAATAAGAAAAGTTTATACTTTCGTGATTATTACGTGATAACTAAATCTTAAGCTTATACTGTTAATCAATTAATAATCTAAAAGGAGTCTTGATATGAATAAACTCAAATCACTCATCGGCATTAGCGCAGTAATAGCAATGCTATTTCTGGTGGGGTGTGAAACTTCTAATGGGGTGGATGCAGTGGGGGAACAAGAATCCCCAACGCTTCTCAAAGTAGGAAGAACAAATGTTTGGGCAGACTGTCAACTTTATGCTAGTGTTGTAACCCCTGCTACTTTTAATCCGAATAGTGATCCTTTTGATCAGCTCTACGCGGCAGACTTAACAAGCTTCAAGGATGGAATAGGACTTATCTCTGAATCAAAACCAGGTGACCAGGATTACAATGGCGGCAGGTGGCATTTAAATGTTTTAAAATCTACTGTTGATTCAGATAAATACATAAACGCGTGCAAAGTAGAGGATTTAGACCTTAACGATTTTGAATCGACACAAAATTATTTTGAATGTCCTCTCCTACCAAGAAGAAACTAATCAAATATCATTGTTAGAATATTAACATTTTACAAAGGATATGAGTTGATACTAAACAGCTTATATCCTTTTAATTTAAAACATTTATTACAACCTTACTACTTATTCCAATATATTTAAAATATTATTACTTCATCAACAGTTATCAGCCGTAGTTTAAACGAAGGAGGAACACCTTCTTGATTTCAATTACTTGAAAACCTAAATCACTATTGTTTTTTCATCTATTGAGCACCTATTTCCCAAGACTCTGGCCAAGTCCCACCAGATGATATGTTGTACACCAGGATATCTTCATCAAAACCATACATTGATCCAAGCTCGTTGCTGCCTGTTACTGTTGTCCCAATGTTGTTCTCGTTTAATGGAACAGTGGACTGAACTTTGATGAGTAACCTGGGACCTTTATCCAATTCCAATTGAGTTCGTCCGGATGGTGCATTCATCGATGTGAATGATCTTATAAAATCAAATACAGAAGTATTATCTAGCATCCATCCAAAATTAGTAGCTGGATTATCCAAGTGCTCTTGCACTATTAACTTTATGTCACCAGAGGTACGCCACATATTTGCTGAAATGAAACTACCTATTTGAGTTCCTGCACTTGATGGCCCTGGTGGATTTGGCTGTTTGATCCAGGTTAGCGAATCTGGATCCCATTCTTCTTGGGCGGTTGCGATAGGAATCCCTCCGCTCCCTGGTTGTCCTGTTTCTGAGTCCTCATAAACATTAATATATGCTTCAACAATTTCTGAACCATCGGGCAGTTGTGGCATAAAGAATTTAAAGTAAGTTCTATGCTCACCATTAGGTATTCCGTGTGCCACATTTAAACTAAAAGCACCACTTCCATTAAATTCTGGGATATCCGATCTAACATACGCATCTTTGACTGCTGCAAGCCAGAAATATGTAGTAGTACTTCCGTCCCCGGAATTCTGAGGATTCTCCTCATTACTACAACCATTGAAATATAAAAGAGATAATACCTGAAGGCAAATAATTATTGTTAAGCGTAGGTATTTCATTATATATCCTCGAACATTAATTAATAAATAAAAGGCAGCCTTAGCTGCCTTAATATACTAAATTGTAGTGGAAGCCCTAGTCATCATCACCATCGTGATCACCATCGTGATCATCATCCTCATAAGCTTCTTCGAATGATTCTTCGATGTTATTATCTATATCGTTCTCATTTGCTGGATCCGATGGATCCATCAGAATATCATCTTTATAAAACCAATTATAGGGATCCACTTTGATTGTTAAATTAAGCTCACTATTTTCTAACAACTGAATTGGTGGTTCAAATTCTAATTTCTGATGAGCAGATTTCCTCGATTTGTAGACAAAGGTATCTGAGTTATAAAGTCCTTTTACAATTACGGAATATCTTAATGAACTATCATCACCCTCTTTAAATTCAGGATCTGGTGACGTTTCAGATGCTTCGATTTGGTGAATCTTAAATTTTACTTCCTCATATAAACCTGCTGGTATATTTGCAACAACAAAATCGGTTGTCATTCCACTCAAATTCAGATTAATAACAAACGGACCAACTCTTAAAGTATAAGATCCGCCATCATCATTTTCGTGTTCGCCTTCTCCTTCATTTTCATTCTCATCTTCAATGCCATCTTCCATTTCCAATTTGATATCACGCAGTAATATTTTGACCTCTGTTAACTCCAATGCGCCATCATTAACTTTTTGGAGTGGGGTGCCAGAAGAAAAACTCAGTGAGACTGTCCCATCTGTAGTTTCGGTTGTATCACAGCTGAAGAAAAATATAATCGATATGAAAATAAGCCCTACAGTTTTTAAGGGATTAACCAGCCATTTTATTGTAATCATAATTACCTCGTATATGGTGAAAATTAGTTAATAAACAGCAAATATTATACCCACAAAGATATTGGAATTATTTCATTATTGTAAAGGGGAAAAGGTAAGAATAACATTTTGGATAAAAAATTACATATGCTATTACTATATTTCTATTTTACACGCAACAAAATAACTACTGAATTAATTCTTCAAACTGAGCACAATTAAATATATAAATAATTTCGAAATAAAAAACCCCTACCAACTTATTAGATAGAGGCTCAACTTATCTATGTGAATGATAACTAAACAAGCTATCAAATATAATTAACTAGCACTAACCATTTACTGGCTCATACCCAAGCGGTCTAATAGAAATGAATACCACAAAGAAAAATCTTTAAGTCTATCAAATCTGCCCGAAGCACCTCCGTGTCCCGATTCCATATTGGTTTTAAGAAGGAGGATATTATTATCAGTTTTATTTGCACGTAGTTTTGCTACCCATTTTGTTGGTTCGTGATAAAGAACTTGAGAATCGTTTAATCCAGCAGTTACAATTATATTGGGATAGTTTTGGTGCTTTATGTTGTCATATGGAGAATATGAATAAATATAATCGTAATATTTTTCCTCATTCGGATTGCCCCATTGTTCATATTCTGGAACAGTTAGTGGCAAACTTGAGTCCAACATAGTAGTTAAACAATCTACCCAAGGAACAGCAGCAATTACAGCTTTGAATAAATCAGGTCGCATATTAACAACTGCACCCATTAATAAACCACCGGCACTTCCACCATAAATGGTTAAATATTCAGGCGCTGTATATTTTTCCTGAATTAGGTATTCTGCACAGGCAATAAAATCAGTAAAAGAATTTATCTTATTTAACAATCTTCCGTCTTCGAACCAACTTTCACCCAATTCACCGCCACCTCTTATATTTGCAATTGCATAAACAAATCCGCGATCAACCAGACTAAAAATGTTTGAATTAAAATACGCTTCGCTTGACGAACCATATGACCCATAGGCATAAAGTAAAGTGGGATTATTTTTGTTTTTAATCAAATCCTTTTTGTAAACAATTGATATCGGAACCTTTTTCCCATCTTTTGCTTGTGCCCAAAGTCTTTCAACAATATAATCATCCGGGTTAAATCCACTTGGAATTATTTGCTCTTTAATTTTTGTAGTCGTGCCAGTGGTCATATCATAATCATAGGTAGTCCAGGGTCTATTTAAAGATGAATAATGGTATCTAATCTTGTTTGAATTAAAATCAGAATTTTCATTACGATTAATACCAAGGAAATAGACAGGTTCAGGAAAATCAATCAGGCGGCTTTTCATATCTTTTAGATCATAGACTTCTAATAATCTTAATCCATTTTCTCTTTTAGAAACAACGAGATAATTTTTAAATACATCCAGAAATTCTAATTTAACAGAAGGGTTGTGGGGAATTATTTCTTTCCAGCTATTTCTATCCTTAATATTCTCTCTGGAAACCTCAAAAACTTTTTTGTTTAAACAACTTGAGTCTTTATATAGTATAAAAAAATTATCTTTATGAGCATATACAGAATATTCAACATTATTCAGTTTGGGATAGAATACTTGTAATTTATCCATTGGTTTATTCGCATCAAGAAAATGATATTCAGAAGTATTAGCACTGCTTGTATTTAAGAAAATCCAATCTTTTGTTTTTGATTTATCAACATTCAGGCTAAACTTTTCATCTGTTTCCTCATAAAGTAATTCGGGTTTGTTATTACTACCAATTACATACCTGAATAATTTATATGGGCGAAGCGCATCGTCGATTGTTACATAGAATAGAGTTTTATTATCATTAGCTAAAGTAAAACTAGCGATCTTGTCTATAACATCCGGTAGTTCATTCCCGGAAACTAAATCTTTTATACGTATTGTAAATTCAGCATAAGAACCAGTAGTATTACTTGCATAAATAGCCAACCCATTATCCATACTTATTTCATAACCAGCAAACATATAAGTGGGATGATTAAAAGCCATTTTATTTACATCAAATAATACTTCCTCCTTTGCTTCAAGATTTTCTTTTTTTCTGCAATGTATCCGATATTGTTTACCAATTTCTGTTCTGGAGTAATAATAGTAACCATTACTATAATATGGGGCGCTTACATCATCTTCCTTAATTCTGGATTTCATTTCACTAAAGAGTTTCTCTTGTAGCTGTTTTGTATGTTCCATAACTTCATCACAGTAAGCGTTCTCTTCTTCAAGATATTTTATAACGTTTGGATTTGTCTTGTCTTTTATCCAGAAGTAATTATCAATCCGTGTATGTCCAAACTTTGTTAATTCAACGGGTATTTTATTTGCTTTTGGTGGTGGAGTAAAATCGGATTGACCTTTTATCTGTGTTTGCCCAATTAAAATACTGTTGACAAGAAAAAGAGTACTCAAAAAAATGGCGAAAGAAATTTTATTTATTACCTTCATTACTGACCTCCGAAGAATTAAAAATATTTTGTTGTCATCATTTCTGCTTCGGGAGAGTTATCGAGATGTTGTCTCAGGACTTAACAGTAAAGTGGCTCTAATGTTTAGCCCTCTCGGAGTAGATAAAATTATATATATATAATATCCATCAATTATTTATCATTGTCAATTAAATAATATTTTACTATTAGCAAGTATGATTAATTAACAAGTAATCGATATGCCTTTCAATCCCGAGCCTGTAAGCCCCATAGATGCTTTTTAAAGCACTTTCTTTGTTTAGTAGAGTGTAATGTATGGACTTGCTAAGTGGTAGGATAAATTTACAACTAGCTTGGGAAGCTGACACTCTACCAACTGAGTTACCCCCGCAGTCTTGAGAAGACAATTCAAAATTAATTAAATTTTG
>JBATTD010000751.1:0-4871 GCA_049670345.1 Ignavibacteriaceae bacterium | reverse complement strand
GCAAAAACAGGGTCCGTAAAAATAAGTTCCGGTTCGCTATTTGCCATTATCACACAGCCGTATTTAATATTACCAATTGTAACATCAGGAAAGTTGCATAAAATTCTATAAGCAATTAAATTTTTAGGAAAGTATTCGGTAATAAGTTTTTTTACATAATCAAAACTAATTATTCTATGATGATTTTGCGGATCATTTTTAAAGACAATTCTAAAATTGTAATTCTCATCCATGGAATTTCTTGAATAAATTATTATATCATTCTCTTGAATATTTTTTGTTTCTAAAAGCATATCTTTTATAAAAAAATAATTAATTGATTCATTATTACTTAAAATGAAATTTACAATCTTAATTTATATAAAAACAATAAAAAAAGCCCCTCATAATAGGGGCAAATTAAATGTTTCCTAAAAAGAGCTGTTAATCTCTTTAATATTCTTTTAAAATGGTGAGTGCAATTTCACCTATTTCAGTAATATCATTTTTTTTGTTTGAATCAATTCTCCTGATTGCAGTCTGTAAAAGTAAATACCGCTTGGTAAGTTCCAAGCATTTCCGCCGGAGGCGCCGTGCCTGCCGGCAGGCAGGGATCCGCCTTTGGCGGAAAATTCAACCTCATAATTACCGGCAGGTTTTTCTTCGTTAATTAGCATGGCAACTTCGTTACCTAGGATATCAAAGACTTTTAGTGTAACCAATTGAGAATGCTTCGTTTCACTCGCAATGACTGCATTGGGAATTGTAAAATTAATTTTTGTGCTTGGATTAAATGGATTTGGATAATTTTGAGAAAGAAAAAAGTTATCAGGTAAACCATCTGGTTCCGATTCAACTGTTGTAACTGGTAAAATGGTTAAAGGAAATTTTGGTCCGAAATTCCATCTGTCAAACGGATCAGGAATTGTATCCCAAACTAAGCTCAACCCACAGGAATAAATAGTATCTGTCAAAAAGGAATCGGATGCAAGATAACCAAACTCCCAAAATATAGTATCCTGAGGAGATGGAAATGGTAAGGAAAACGCCTGGGTAAGTTCATTCATAGCCATCGGATGCTGGAAGGAAAATGTATCCACCAACACCATTTCTCCAAATCGTCCGGCGACATTGTAACCTCCTGCTTCTGCAGGACCACCGGCTAAATACATTTTATAGAGACCCAGCTCACCTACATACAAAGTATCTGGTCCTTCTACCCAAACATCTACGCTAAAATCTCTATCAACTGTGTGGCAAACACAACCGTTTCCATTTAATTCCGTACCGCCAATTAAATCCGGATCATTTACAGAGTTTTCTGATGCAATGATAATCATGGCTATGAATAGAAAACCAAGCAGTATATTAATCTTCATAAAATAAAATGATTACTATTTTTTAGGAATGATTATTATTATTCTTAATATAATAAAATCCATCTATTAAATGCTGCCGAATTATATCATTCATTAATATAATCTTTTTCGATTGAATGAAACTACCAGCAGTTAATTGAAAAAAGAAGACTCCACTTTTAAGAGCAGACGCATCAAATACTATCTCATAAATTCCAGCGTCCTGATCTTCATTACCAAAAGTTGAAACTTCATTTCACAAAACATCATAAAATATAGAAGTAATTTGAAGAGGTGCTGCATGATATGACCATAGGGCAGGAATTATATTTTTCCCTTATCTTTGTTAGGTTTCAATCAAATATATGATTTAACAACAAATTAATAAAGAGTTTTCCAACTTTTCAAAATTTTTTTACAAGAATATTTTAGAATGGATACATTCAGACTTTTAATAACGAGAATTGACAGAATTGGAGATGTGGTTTTATCAACTCCTATTCCGCGGGAAGTTAAACGAAAGTATCCGAACAGTTTTGTAGCTGTGCTTGTGCGGGATTATACAAAAGATATTTACAAAAACAATCGTTACGTTGATGAAATAATAGTTTATAATAAAGATGAAAATGATTTCACCTTTTGGCAAATGGTGAAAAAGCTCCGTAATTATAAATTTAACTATGCTTTTATGCTTCTTCCGGATGAAAGACTGAATTGGTTATTATTCTTTAGTAGTATTAAAAACAGAATAGGTGTAGGACACAAACTTTATCAAATCTTATCCTTCACAAAATATATTAATAGAAGAAAATATATTCCGCTAAGGCACGAAGCAGATTACTGCCTTGATATGATTAGAAAAATTGGTATTGAACCACAATCCATCAACCCAAATATATATTTAAGCAATGATGAAAAAGAGAAAGTAAGTGAAATTAAAAAAATATTGAGCAGCAACAAAAAAACTATAATAGGGATTAATTCCACAAGCGGAAATTCAGCACCTAATTTACAGCCGGAAGTGTATAAAAAAGTCATCAATAAACTATTGGAATTTGATAACATAAAAGTTGTTGTTACCGATTACAATCCACCTGATGAATTACTGAATATAAACGGTGTTGATTATATAAACCAAGGGAAACCGTTAAGAGGATCAATTTTAAATTTTGCTGCGATTGATATTTTAATTTCATCCAGCACGGGCCCAATGCACATTGCTGCTGCGTTGAAAACAAAAACAATATCTCTCTTCTGTCCGCTCACTGCATGCTCACCTAAACTGTGGGGTCCTTTAGGAAATATTTCAGAAATAATTTTACCGCAAGAGAGCTACTGCTCAACTGTTTGTCCCGGTGATCCAAAGGAATGCGACTTTGCCGGAAATGGAGGAATAAATGCAGAGCTCGTGGTAAATAAAGTACTTAACTTAATACAATAATTTTTTACCGTTTTGTTGCATAAAACCAAAAAGTTCATAATTTTACAGACGATAATTGAAAGGAGAATGCAATGAAACTTAATATAAAAGCATTCGGGCTCACCTGCGGAATACTTTGGGGATTAGCAGTTTTACTATTAACTTATTGGATAGTCATAACCTGTTCAGGAGGAAGTACGCTCGGTCTTCTTCATAAATTCTATTTCGGTTATTCTGTTAGCTGGTTGGGGGGAATAATAGGATTAATTTGGGGTTTTGTTGATGGTTTCATCTGTGGGGCTATTTTCGCCTGGCTGTATAATAAACTCGCTGCTAATTAGGAGTACTTAAAATTGAAGATAAGCCGGAATCATTAATGAGTTCGGCTTATTTTTTTTAATCAGAGTAAATTGATTCGTTTTTAATCTGGACAATAGTGTTTTTTAATTCTTTTGCCACAATAGCTTCACTTTTTAAATCTTCTTGTGCTGCTCTTAAAATTATTTTTACCTTCATCAAATAATTTTTCCCATTCATCTAAATTGTTGTTCATCTTTTCTATAATATCTTTTTCATCATCTTGTTTTTTACTTTGAATTGTCCTGGCGAATTCTTCACTTTTAATTATTGAGCAGGAACATACACGCGCATAATCTTGTAAGTTGTTATCAGAAGTTATTACTACCAAGTTTTTCCTGTTATTGGCTAATTCAATCTGTTTTTTAATCTTATCATCGGCACTTTTATTATCTGAATAAACAATTTTTGCTTTGTTAAGTTTTATCGGAAGATTTTTAAATCCATCAAAGTGAATTGTAACTTTTACTTTCTTATCGCGAAAGTAATTATCAATCATAAATGCTAATTTTTCTCTGCTATGCTTCTTATCTTTCAGCTGCATTTTATGAAGGAATTTTATTCTCCCAATTAAATTATTTCCGTCTATTATATAGTGTTTCATATAAAATGCAATAACAAATTTACCTGCTTGTATTAAAGAACTGATCCTGCTTTGTTAGCTTAAGGTCCTGCAATTGAGGTGCCTTCACTCTTATCTCAAATCTGAACCCCTGATAAGTTCCAATCGGGTTCCAGGTAAAATTCATTAGCCAGCAGTGTAGGTCTCTGGTTACTTTTATCTGTGGAGCAACAAATTCTTTATTTTGCAAATCATAACTACCGGTAAAGGAAAACTTCCAGTTACGTGTTAAGTTAAAATTTACACTCCCATTAATACTGGAAAATTTAGTTTCCGTTTCAGGTGTTTGTCTGCTTAAATTAAAAGTATAAGTTAACGCAACATCCCACGGAATCGTAAAATCAGAGTCCCTGTCATTATAAATTCCCTGGTAAACATCTCTTTGTTCTGTTCTTACCAAACCATATTCATTAGTTTGATTCGATTCCGGAATCGGTTCGTCTGTATCATCAGATTTTAATTTATCACCGGAAAATCTTGTAGTAATTGTAAAATTAAAATTCGTCATTCTTAACAAACCTTTACCCTGGCTAATAAGGAATTGATTAATGCGCGAAGTTGTACCGGAATAATCGTATAATGTAAATGTGTTGGATCCTGATAAATCAAAGATATCACTTATTTGTGTTCTGTATGTTAGTCTTACATCTGAAAATTTTAGTGAATCGGCTGCGAAGTTATAACCTGCACCCAAATTAAAATTCAATAGTTGAATTTTGTTTTCTTTAGATGTTGTATCAGTTGGATCAACTTCAGATTTCATCTCTAATATATTTCCAACATTAAATGCAAGACTGGATTGCCTTTGCGAAGTTGGACCACCGAATATTTCTTTTTCAAATTTATTGTACTTTACCTCGGTGCCATCAGAAGTTGTGTAGGAATCGTAATAACCCCAGCCGGGTTCTGAATAATCGGGGCGAAATGCGTAGGTTAAACTTGGCGTAACTGTATGCCTGAACGCAGTTATGCCGGGGATTGGAGAACCGAAAATCCCAAAAAACTTTGTTGAAGCACTTACTCCGGTGTCAAATGTTCTCACAAAATTTATTTCATTAACATCGTTTGTTACAACCGAATCTCCACCTGTTGAGCTTTGTACCACGATTTTTTCCACTTTCTTATTATACCATCT
>JBATTD010000750.1:0-3379 GCA_049670345.1 Ignavibacteriaceae bacterium | reverse complement strand
ATACTTACTAAGGAATTTGAAGCCAGGGAAATGGAAATTGCGCAGAAACTTCTTGAGGCCGAAGATAATCGAAAAGCCAAAGAATTAAACGAAGCACGTGATATTCAACTTTCATTACTGCCAAATTGCATAACCAATATTAAAAACTATGATATATGTTTCGACATGCATACCGCATCAGAAGTTGGAGGAGATTATTATGATTATAGTATTGCAGAAAGCCGAGAGATAACTATAGTTGTCGGCGATGCGACTGATCATGGAATGAAAGCCGGAATGATGGTATCAATTATTAAAAGTTTGTTTTTAACCCATGTTAACAATACTGATATGAAAGATTTTCTGAATAGTTGTTCGCGGACTATTAAGCAGATGAAATTAAAAAATCTGTACATGGCCTTGATGTTAATAAAAATCAAAGACCGCCGTTTAACCGCATCATCAGCAGGGATACCGCCTATATTCATTCACCGAAGAAAAACAAATATCATTGAAGAATATAAATTGAAAGGGATGCCGCTTGGCGCGGTGGATTCGTTCCCTTATGAAACGATAGAAACAGAATTAGAATATGGAGATACTGTCCTTCTTATGACTGACGGACTTCCTGAATTGTTTAATAAGGAATATGAATCTTTCGGTTATGACAGAATGAAAGAAATATTTGTGCAAAGTGCCAATGAACCCGTTACTGAAATTATTCGCCGCCTTGTTTCAGAAGGAGAGAGATGGATAATAGATCATAAACAAAATGATGATATTACCCTTGTAGCGTTTAGACTCAAAAATGAAACCAAGGATATTTCTTGAAAATCAAAAGAATTCATGTTGAATCAACAATGGAAAATATTTTTTCAAGTATTCACAGTTGCTGTAACGGTATATCTAACCAGCTTTTCCACCAGACCGCGTTTTCAGTTCAGCAGTATTCAAGTTTTCGGGTTTGGTAAAAAAGGTAAGCATTGCAAGTAACATTGTTCTATTAAATAAATTAGTTAAAAATTACCTGCCTACCGGCAGGCAGGTTGGCAATAGCTTTTCAGTTCGGTATTGCTGTTTTGGGCGCCGGGTGAAAAGCAACGCTGTTATGCGTCTGTTGTGGGAAAATTATTTATTAAAAATATCACTATAATGTTATTATAAGATTGGTAAGCATAAGTAAATCAATACGTTACAAAGTTTATAAGTAATTTAAAATAAAAAAGTCCAGCAAGCGGGCGCCTGCCGGACTCGACTCTTATATTCTAAAGGTTTGGGGGATAACCTTCAGAAGAGCCATAGTAATATTAATAATTCTATCAAATAAAAACAATGCTTTTTATATTTTATAATCATGATATCGTTAAAAAAAATTCAAATCAAAATTTATTTTACCAAAAGCATCTTTTTACTATGATGAAACGTTCCTGCATCAATTCTATACAAGTATATACCGCTGCTTAATTGAGATGCATCAAAATTTACTTCGTGAACGCCGGCAGGTATATTTTCTTTTACAATTGTTCTAACCTCATTACCAATTGTGTCAAAAATTTTGACAGTTACAAATTCAGCTTTCGGTAATTGGTAACTGATAGTGGTAGATGGATTGAACGGGTTTGGATAATTTTGGAATAAAAAATATTCTTTCGGTTCGAAGGATTCACTATCAACGATTGTAACTGAAGTTGTATCAATCAATGGTGCTGTCCAAACACTTAATTGTCCGCCTTGCAATCTCGACCAGATTGGATATATTTTTTTATCCCAGGCAGCAATGTTTGAATAATCACCGAAGAAAACTGATGATGTGGGTGTGAAGGAAGATTCACTTACTTTAAAGTTCTCAAATGATTCACCTCCATCAATAGATTTAACAACATAAACATCTGTAGCGGAACCAGTAGTATTTCTTCTGTCATAGAATACACCCCAAATAATTCCTGTTGTTTGGTCAATCGTCATCCAGGGAAAAAATTGATGACGATTTGTATTATCATCATTAACTCTTAAGGCCGGAGACCATGTTTCCCCCCCATCGGTTGAACGAGAAAAGAACACATCTGTATCGGAAGTTCCGTTTCTTTGATCTCCCCAACATGAATAGATGTATCCCTGGTATGGAGAATTACTAATATCGCACATAGTTATTGGCAGCCCATTACATCTGGATATCCCCGAAACATTGAAGGCCCACCCTCCGGGAATATCGGAAATAAAAATATCCGTTCCCCATGTTTCTCCACCATCCATAGACTTATCAAACATCAATCCCAGAGGACCTGCCCAACTGACATAAATTTCTCCATCCGGTCCAACAGCTGGTACAGCACCCTCAGTTGTATTATCGTCATCAATACAATTACCGCTTCTATCGCTAATTGTAATCGCAGTACTCCATATATCTCCCTGGTCTGTAGATTTTGAAAACTTAATCCTTGAACTATCATTGGGATTTGAACTTCCATAATCATCAAACTCGGTCCATGTCATGTATATATTTCCTTTGTACTGAGATTGAGTTAGATCAACTGCTAACCACTCTTTATCCTGGTTTTTCGGTTCTATAAATCCAACTCCTGCACCGTCATTCCAGGTGATTCCATTATCGGTAGATTTTTGCACAACAATTCTATCTATCCAATAACCCACAACGGGATCAGATAAATGTGCATAATATAAATTTCCGAGACTATCAAAAAGCACACATGGATCTCCCCACACACCAAGAGTTGAGCTCAGATGCTTTTCCCCCCAACTAATACCTCCGTCAACTGAGTAATAAAAATGCCTGATATTGGCACCTCCGGCAAGAATATCCGGGTTTGCAGGATTGATTGCAATTGTTAATTCTTCAGGTGAAGTGCTGAGTGGTCCGTCAATCCTGATATTCTGAATCTGGGAACTTGCTACAGATACACAAAGAATGATGATAAGGTATGACCATAGTACAGTGGTAAACAATTTCATTATTTCTCCCTCTGTTAATATTAATAAATAATTTATTTAATAATTTAAACTCAAGAATAAAATTTAATTATTTATTAATATTTAATATATCCATTTTTCTCTCTCCCACCTTTTTTTAATGGGTCATCGGGGTAATCCAATGATTTCCAATCGAGCAAATTTTTACCGCCTTTACCATGGCAGGATATACATTTTAAAGCATTATCTGAACTCATAACCATATGATTTATAGGCCAGTACATTTCCGTTTCAACAAAATCAACCGAACCAGAAAATTCAAGTTCAATCTGCTTCATTCCTTCTTCTGATGCTTTTACCCAATCAAATGTATTCCAGTAACTATTTTCTCCATATAATTTGGGAACAATGATATAATTGTTTTGACTGTCGTAAGGTTGTTTTCCTCTCATAACTTTAAAAGGATAAATCT
>JBATTD010000749.1:0-8407 GCA_049670345.1 Ignavibacteriaceae bacterium | reverse complement strand
GGTAACCACTATACATTATGTCAGCCACATATCTAACGCACACCAAAAGGTAATTGACAAATTCAATAAGAAATATGAGGGGAGAATCCAGATTGAATCAATAAATCTTCCATTTAAAAAGTTTAGTACTAATGAAAGAAAAGAACTTCTTGCAAGATATTTAAGAAGTAAAAGTGACAGGATTGATATTTTCACTGTTGATCAAATTTGGGTGCCCAGGTTTACTAAATGGAGCCTTAATCTTGATAAATATTTTACCCGTGATGAAAGGAAGAAACTACTGGAATATGCAATGCAAACCTGTATTTATAATGAATCTTTAGTAGCAGTACCTTTATACATCGATGTTTCTGTAATGTATTACAGAGAAGATTTATTAAGCAGCGTGGCAAATTATGCAACAATTAAACAAAAAATTGAAAAATCAATTTCCTGGATAGATTTGATTAATATTGATAATGAAATAAAGAAAAAGTCGAATTCCTTTTTTATTTTCCCTGCGGATGATTATGAGGGTCTTATGTGTATGTTTGTTGAATTAATGGAGGGCCAGGGAAAATCATTGATCGAACAAAAAAAAATACAACTCTCTTCAATGGAAGCCAGACGATCTCTTCAGCTAATGGTTGATCTAGTAAATAAGTACAAGATAGCGCCCACGGAAGTAATCAATTTTAGAGAAAATGAGAGCTATCTTGAATTCTTAACAAACAATGGAGTGTTTGTGAGAGGATGGCCGGCTCTGCTCATTGACTTCTCTAAATTTGCAAACGAAAATAAAATAGCCAACAAAATTAGAATGGCTCCTACACCGCATTTTGAGAACGGGAAATCTGTTTCAGTTTTTGGAGGTTGGAATTTGATGATTTCTAAATTTTCACCTCATATTGATGAGAGCATTATCTTCATCAAATATTTATTAAGTGAAGAGGCACAAAAAATTCTCCATCAAGAGGGTGGTTACCTGCCAATTAATAACTTAATATATGAAAATCAACCAACTGAAGAACTACTACTTTACCAACGATTGATGGCTTCAGGAATACACAGACCATTCCTTGAAAATTATACTAAAATTTCTGATATAATAGCTTTATTTCTGAATAAGGCAATAAACCGGGAATTATCAGTCGATGAGGCTTTAAGCAGTGCTGAAAGTAAGATCATTAGTGAAAACATAGAGATAAAATAAGCGGTAATAATTGATTAATTTTCAAAAATATTTTGAAAAGTTTAGGGAGTACCATTTTGAATTTAAGCATCTAACTGTATTATTCATAATTCTTCTTTCTTTCCAGATCATCGTATCCTTTGTAAATAAATCCTCAATTACAACATTCTTAAGCAATACTAAAAAATGGTATCAAAAGGATGCGGTTGAAAAACTTGCCAATCTTACAGCTACATCACTGGAATTAATTATGGAATCAGTTGAGATCCAAAGTAAAATATCAAAGGAGGAAAAAGCAAGAATAATTCAATCGTTCAATATTATTTTCAGCCAGCAATATCTCCAACACAATATAGAGGAACTATGCATATTTATAACAAGACGTGACACATTATATGCTATTGACGAAGGTAAAACATTATTCGCATTTCTTAATGATGAAAAAATTGAAAATGAAAATCTAACCGGAAGTAATTCTGCTTCAACTGCATTGTATGAATCATTAGATGAACAATTAAGATCAGAGGAACAAATTAAAAGCATTCCTGATTCTGGTAATGCACTTCACGTATTTGTCCCATTTGTTATAAAAGGTGAATATGTGGGTTCTGTATATATGAAAAATAATCCTGATTTTTCATTAATATCTGATCAGCTAATCGCAAGACACGATGAAACCACAATAATCTATGTCTCACTTATATTATTAGGCTTTATTCTAATGTATTTTATCTCTTCCTATACTGTAAGAGAAAGAGACGAAGCACAAAAGCGATTTTTTATTGAGCATGAGGAAAACCTGAAAAAGCAAATTACTCATGAAAAAGAAATTGCTTTTACCAAGCGAATCTATCACACCCATCACAAAGCCGAAAAAATAATGGGATTCATTAAAGAGGATCTAAATCAGTTGGATGAAGAAAACATTGATAAAATTAACTATAGAATAACAAAATATTCTAACTTTATTTCTCGTGTGATTTACGATATGAAGTGGTTTGATCCTCCGGTCCAGACTATTCGTGGGGCGATGTATAAAACGAATTTAAACGAGGTCCTGAAATTTTTAGTGGATAACATATTCTTGAGAGTATCAAGAATTTCAGATGCGTTTAAATTTAATTTGAAATTTGATAATAAATTACCTGAAGTGCATGTCAATGAATTTGTTATCTGGGAATTATTTGAGCCTCTTATTCAGAATTGTATTGAACATAGTGGTAACGGACAAATAGAAGTTTCCATTGAGACATCTTATAATGAGCTGAATAATGAAATTGATATATTTATCTCGGATAATGGTAAAGGAATTAAACCTGAATTGTTGGAGAAAGATGACAAGGGAATAGCAAGAGTATTTATGGAGAATATCAGTACTAAAAATTCTGACTTGCAAGATGAGGGTTATGGATGTTTTATTGCATATCAGATTTCCAGGCGTTGTGGTTGGGAAATTGATGTTGCAAACAATTTAAATGGTGGATGTACCTATACAATTACAATTCTGAATACTCAACGGATTAATAAAAATGCTTACTAATAAACTCATAAATATCTTACTGATTGAAGATGAAGAATTTGATGTTAAAAGGGTTAAAAAGACTCTGGATGCATTCTCTTCTCAAATCCGAATAGAAAAAGTGGTTGCTGATGGTGCCGCAGCCATCAATATTTTATCATGCGGCGATTATTTTATAGATATTGTCATCATGGACTTTCAGATTTCAGGTGGAATTATGGGTGAAGAGTTGATACGAAAGCTGAAGGAGATAGATCCCTCGTTACAGATAATAGTGATTACGAAAATGACAGTTAACATTACCGATTATAGTTTTGCTAATAAGCTCATTCAGGCTGGTGCTTACTGGTATTGCACAAAATACCCTGGTGATATTGATGAATATATTTATCAACCAACCGATTTTATTTTAAGCATATTTAATGCTTACCAGAAAAAACTATTGGAAAAAGAGCGGTTAAAATCCAATGAAAAAATTGAAAGAAATATTAATGATATATTAGATTTGCGTCGATTGATCGGTGAATCCGAATCAATGATAAAGCTGCAAGTGGATATTGAAAAGTGTGCAAGAAGCAACGTCAGTACAATCATCCGGGGAAATTCGGGAACAGGTAAGGAACTTGTTGCTTATAATATTCACTACAAGAGCAACAGAAAATATGAAAATTTTATCCCGATAAACTGTGGAAGTTTACCACCGGAATTAATCGAAAGCGAATTGTTTGGTTATGAAAAAGGCGCCTTTACAGGGGCAGATAAGAAAAAACCCGGATTGTTCGAGTTGGCGAATAAGGGAACAATCTTTTTCGATGAAATTACTGAACTGCCCCTACCGGCACAGGTAAAGCTTTTGCGCGTCCTTCAGGATGGGGAACTAGAAAAGCTAGGTCGAACGGAAAAAGTTAAAGTAAATGTTAGAGTTATTTCAGCAACAAACAAAAATATTGAAGAGGAAGTTAAAACGAAACGATTTAGGGAAGACCTTTATTATAGATTGAATGTTGTCTCGCTTTCAGTCCCACCTTTAAGAGATCGAAAAAATGACATTCCGTTTTTACTTGATCATTTTTTAACTGACATAAGTATTGACATGGGTAAGGAGAAACCCAAAATTGAACCTGATACTGCTGAATTCTTTTTGAATTATTCCTGGCCCGGAAATGTTCGTGAATTAAAGAATGTGGTTCAGCGCCTGCTCTTTAGCGGGGAAAATATTATTACTTTGGACGTTGCTAAAAGGTCGACCGGACTAACTTCTACCGTGCACAATACTAATGAATTGGATAGTATATCTTTTCCAAATCCAGATGAAATTATTTCACTTAAGGAAATGGAGAGAGTAGTCAGAGAAAAATATTTTAGTTATGTGAGGGAAACCTCGTCTTCAGATACCGAAGCGGCCAATAAATTAGGGCTTGCACCACCAAATTTTCACAGAATGTGCAAAGAGTTAGGTCTTAAATAAGTCTTATTAAAATAATAAGTATTGTTATTAAATTGATAAAATATGTTTAAGTATTGGCACTCTATTAAAGCCATTTAGTTAATATTAATACATAATATTCTGGACTGATTCTTGGAATCAAATTAAAGATGTTTAACATTGAGAGGGAGTAATTTGAAAAAGTGGATAAGCGTAGTCATACCTTTTCTTCCCGTCAGTTTTACAATCCCTCAGATTGGAGCGTTTAAAAATAAACCGCTCCTTAATTTTATTTTACCATTTAATACACGATATGAAACGAACATGAAAAATCATTTACGCACTTCCGTAGGAATGCCTTCGGCAAAAGGAATGATTATTATGCGAGTTCAATCTGACCTTAATAAGAAATTATAAACAGATGAAAAAAACATTACTAATCTGTCTGACTCTTTTACAATATGGTTTTTCCCAATCATTTCTGCACACTTCCTCAGATAAAATTGTTGATGGAAATGGTGATGAGATAATTTTAGAGGGTATAGGATTAGGCGGCTGGCTTTTAATGGAAGGATATATGTTACATACTTCCGGATTTGCTAATGCCCAGTGGGATATAAATGCCCAGTGGGATATAAAAGAACACATTGAAGATTTAATTGGTTCCACTAATGCCGAAACTTTCTATGAAACGTATCACACTAATTATGTTCAAAAAGAGGATATCGACAAAATTGCTGAGTGGGGATTTAACTCAATAAGACTTCCGTTCCATTACAACATTTTAACGCCCGAAGGCTCTCCCGGAGTTTATCTTGAGGAAGGATTTGCAATTCTTGACTCAGTAATTAGCTGGTGCGAGGCGAATCAGATATATTTAATTCTGGATATGCACGCAGCTCCGGGAGGACAAAGTGATGAACCGATAAGCGACTATAATTCCGCAAATCCTTCACTTTGGGAAGATCCTGCTAATCAGGATAGAACGGTTGATATTTGGCGAAAGATTGCAGAAAGATATAAGGATGAAGAATGGATTGGTGGATATGATTTAATAAATGAACCAAAGTGGGAACTCGGTCCAAATAATCAGCCTCTTCGTGACTTGTATGTTCGCATTACAGATACAATAAGAGTAGTAGATAATAATCATATGATTTTTATTGAAGGTAACTGGTTTGCTACCGCCTTTAATGGATTAACTCCACCCTGGGATAACAATATGGTTTATAGTTTTCATAAGTATTGGAATTCCAATGACCAGGGTGCTATTCAATATTTGGTTAACATTCGAAATGATTATGATGTTCCACTCTGGTTGGGAGAAACAGGGGAAAATTCGAATGCCTGGTTTGTGGATTGTGTTGAGTTAATGCAAGCAAATAATATTGGATGGGCATGGTGGCCTCATAAAAAAATTGATGCTATTGCCGGGCCGTTATCTGCTCAATTACTCCCTAATTACCAGGTACTCTTAGATTACTGGAGTGGACAGGGCAGTCAACCAACCGTTACATTTGCTACTAATGCTTTGATACAGCAAGCCCAGGCATTATCTATTACCCAGACTGATTTTCATTCCGGTGTAATTGATGCGCTGATCAGGCAGCCTGGTAACACAAATACGATTCCCTTCGTAGAAAACCAAATTCCGGGAGTAATATACGGGGCCCATTATGATCTTGGAAAAAGAGGTTTTGCCTATGAAGATAGTGATTATCAAAATTCAGGTGGTGGCTCCTGGAATAATGGCTGGATTTTTAGGAATGATGGTGTTGACATTGAAAAGTGTAATGATGCCTTTACATTAGGATATAATGTAGGCTGGATTGAGCACGGTGAATGGCTGAAACATACTGTAGTTGTACAACAGTCAGGAACTTTTGATTTAAATCTTAGAGTATCTTCACCTAATTCAGGTGGCAAAATATTAATAAAATGGGATGGTCAAAATCTGACAGATATTATTGACCTTCCTGCTACCGGTGGCTGGCAAAATTGGGAGACCGTGTCTGTAAGTAATATTCAATTAACGTCCGGCACCCACTCTCTCCAAATAAGATTTCTATTCGGTGGTTTTAATTATAATTATATCGAGTTTATTCAAACGGCTGTGAATGTTATTGATGAAGAACAAACAGTGAAGGATTTTAAAGTAATGCAAAATTACCCCAATCCTTTTAATCCCAATACGAAAATAGAATATACAATTCCTTCTAAAGGCAGAGTAGTTATAAAATTATATGATACATTGGGGAATGAGATAGCCCTACTTCAGGATGTTGAATTGAGCGAGGGATATTACACGTATAACCTCGATGCAAAAGAATTTAACCTCAGCAGTGGAATTTATATTTATCAGGTAGTCTTTAATGGAGAGAGAACAGTTACCAGAAAAGCAACTCTCTTAAAATAGAGAATATTTGGATTGTCTTTCTCAAATTCACAAAATAATTCCACTATCGATTAATTTATACTCGCAATAAATAAAATATCCTTAATCCTTAAATCCCACTTTACTTATTAAAATAATAATTAACCTTATCAATTTAATAAGTCTCGTTCCCTTCTAACAGAATACTTTCCAATGTTTCTAGCTCTACCTCGTTTTTTTTGCTATGGCATTGTTTGTGAATAAAGTGATAGTTATTATCAAAATGAGAACAATTGAATTCAACGTTTTCAAATATTGACTTATTAGTTCTGCTCATTTATCTAATAGCCTCTCTTGGAATTGGATTATATGCGTCTCGTCGCTCCGACAGGAATACTGAAGAATATTTTTTAGGTGGGAGAAGCTTTGGTTGGTTTGCAATTGGACTCACTTTATTTGCTACTAATATTTCAAGTGAGCATTTTATTGGTTTAGCTGGTTCAGGTGCATCCAGAGGTCTCGCTGTTGGCCAATTTGAATTGATGGCAATCTTTATCCTGATATTATTAGGATGGGTACTGGCTCCAATTTATTTGAAATCAGGTGTAATGACAATGCCTGAATTTCTTGAGAAGAGGTTCGATAGTAAAATAAGAAAAATTTTTGCAGTACTGTCAATTTGCATTTATTTGTTCACAAAAATCTCGGTAACTTTGTTTGCAGGAGGCGTTCTTTTTTATAAAATATTCGGAATTAACATTTATGCCTCCGTTATTGTGATTGTACTTATTACAGGATTATACAGCTTAATTGGTGGATCAAAAGCAGTTATTAGAACGAATGTGTTTCAAGCATTCGTGCTTATTGTTGGTGCACTTATTCTAACAATCTTTGGCCTAATAGAAGTCGGGGGATTTTCAGGTCTTACTCAAAAGCTTCCCGCTGATTACTTTAGTATGTTCAAGCCGTTATCTGATCCTGATTTTCCGTGGACCGGGATATTATTCGGTGCGCCGATTATCGCTTTCTGGTACTGGTGCACAGATCAATATATTGTTCAGAGAATATTAGGCGCAAAAAGTTTAAATGATGCTCGCCGCGGATCTCTTCTGGCAGCCGTTTTAAAAATTACACCTATATTCATTTTAGTTTTACCTGGTCTTATCGCAACAGCGCTTTTCCCTGAAGTTAAAGGAGATGATGCCTATCCAACATTACTTGCAAGTAGCTTATTGCCAGTAGGATTGAAAGGTTTAGTGCTTGCAGGATTATTAGCCGCAATAATGTCATCACTTTCCAGTGTATTCAATATTACTGCCAGTCTTTACACGAATGACATTTATAAACCACGCCACCCCAAAGCAGCTGAAGGGGAATTGGTATTGGTCGGTAGAATGGCTACCACGGTTATAATCTTTACAGCTATTTTATGTGTTCCTTTAGTCCGGACGATGGATTCACAGATTTATATCTATCTGCAGAGTATTCAAGCATATCTCGGTCCTCCTATTGCAGCGGTTTTCATTATGGGATTATGTATTAAGATGGTGAATTCAAAAGGAGCTGTATGGGGTTTACTTATAGGCGAGTTTGTAGGCGTAACACGGATATTAACCGATATGTTAGTTAAAGGGGATATACTAAATTATTCGATTTTACATTACTACAAAAGTATCAACTTTTTGCACTTCGCTATAATCAGTTTTGTTATAAGTTCTTTTTCTGTAATCGCGATTAGTTACTTTACATCGAAAGAGAATAGAATTAGAAAATCAATAAAAGGATTATCTGACCTACCGGGAATTTGGAATTTAGAGTTTAATTTGGGAAAAATTAAAACAATTAGAGAAACGAAAACAAATTTCGTTTTATCGGCATTTATAGTACTGGTAATACTAGGTCTATGGAGTATCTGGT
>JBATTD010000748.1:0-11591 GCA_049670345.1 Ignavibacteriaceae bacterium | reverse complement strand
GAATATGATATACTATTAAAGAATGTATCTATTTATGATCTTGCTAAGGCATTTAAACGTGCGATCGAAGAAATCAAAGAGGAACCGGTTCACCAGGTTCGTAAAATAAATATTTCGATTGATGAGCAGATCGATTTTATTTTTTCGCAATTTAAAGAAAAAACAGAAGTTCACTTTTTAACTCTCGTAGAAAAAATGACTGAAAAAATTAGAGTGGTAATAACTTTTATTGCGTTATTAGAGTTAGTTAAAATGAGCAGAGTTGGAATTAAAGAATCACCTAACTATAACGATTTTATTTTATACAGGATTGAGAATGGACAGGATTTACAATTCAATAATTGAAGCATTAATTTTCTCCTCGGATGATTCACTTGGAAGTGCTGAAATCATAAACGCTATTAAAGGAATAGATGGCGTAGATATAGAGATCACCTCAAACGATATTGAAAATGTTGTTGATCAGCTAAATAAAAAATACAGCGAAGGAAATCATTCATTCAGGATTGTAAAAATTGCAAACGGGTATCTTTTTGCAACTTCAGAAGAATATGCAAAGTATGTTGGGTATTTATCATCAGAAAAAACCAAGCGAAGGTTAAGTCCAGCAGCGCTTGAAACTCTATCCATAATTGCATATAAACAGCCGATGACCAAACCCGAACTAGAAAATATAAGAGGTGTAAATTCTGATCATATAATTAGTTCGCTGCTTGAGAAAAATTTAATTACAATAAAAGGGAGATCAGAATCTATAGGTAGACCATTACTTTATGCAACGACTGATGAATTTCTAAAATACTTTGGTTTAAACAACTTATCCGATCTTCCCAAACCGCGAGAACTAGAAGATATAATGAACGACGACGATTTTATTGAACAGAAAAAACAAATATTAATGAATGCAATTGAAGAAGAAGCAGATAAGGAAATGGAAGAACAGGATGGCACTGAAGAGAATCAATAAGTTTATTGCAGATAGCGGAATCACATCCCGGAGAAAAGCTGAAGAATTAATTCTGGAAGGAAGAGTTAGCGTAAATAACAAAGTAGTTAATGAATTAAGTTACAGAATAAATCCTGATAGAGACGAAGTTTTTATTGACGGGGAAAGAATTAAAACAAAAAAAAGCGCTTATTATTTACTCAAT
The DNA here is from genome assembly GCA_049670345.1 of Ignavibacteriaceae bacterium. GTDB lineage: Bacteria > Bacteroidota > Ignavibacteria > Ignavibacteriales > Ignavibacteriaceae > BMS3ABIN03. Next base: position 10,440 of record JBATTD010000748.1, on the reverse strand, counting down.
AAACCCAAAGGAACCATTAGTACTACAAACGATGAGAAAAATAGAAAAACCGTTGTGGATTTGATAAAGACGAGAGAAAATATTTATCCGGTTGGAAGACTTGATTACAACACCACCGGCGTAATTCTTCTTACAAACGATGGTGATTTTTCTAATTTACTTACTCATCCAAAAAATAAAGTGCCTAAAGTTTATGAAATGAAATTGGATAAGCATTTAGAAGAAACTGATAAAAAGGAACTTTTAAAAGGGGTTTTTATAGATAGAAGAAGAGGCAAGTTTGTAAAAGTAACTTTTACTAATCCGAAGAATAGAAAAATGGTTGAAGTTGAAAGTGTTGAAGGAAGGAATCACTTCGTAAAAAAAATGTTCGAAGCATTGGGTTATAATGTTAAAAGTTTAAACAGAAAAAGTTTTGCAGGCATTAAAGCTGATATTCCTTTGGGCAGTTACAGGGAGATGAACAAAACGGAAATTCAAAAACTTATAATTAAGTATTCTAACAAACGATAAATTATTGAAGTAAAATGATTCGGAGGAATTGTGGAATCGAAGTTTGATGATGTAAATGATTTAATTAAGAGAAGATATGAAGAGTTACATGAACTGAATGAGAAAGGTTTTCAACCTTACGCTTATTCATTTGATGTTGATTCTGATTCGGAAGATATAAAAGAAAATTATAAGGAAGATGATAAACGAAATGTAAGGATTGCCGGACGGATTATGGCAATCCGCAGAATGGGTAAGGCATCTTTTGCACATATTATGGATCACAAAGGTAGAATACAAATGTATCTTCGTAAAGATGAGATTGGTGATCAGTATGCTGCTTTTAAGTTGATGGATATTGGTGATATCATTGGTATTGAAGGTTACATATTTAAAACCAAAACGGGAGAAACCTCCATTCATGTCACTTCCCTTGAATTGTTATCAAAATCGTTAAGACCGTTACCAATCGCAAAGGAGACAATCAATGAGGATGGAAATAAAATTATTTACGATCAGTTTACCGATAAAGAATTAAGATACCGCCAGCGTTATGTTGATTTGATCGTAAATCCGGAAGTGAGAGATACTTTTGTTTACCGTAGCAAAATAATCACAGCAATGCGCAGTTATCTTGATGCACAGGATTACATAGAAGTTGAAACTCCCGTTCTCCAACCGCTATATGGAGGAGCTGCAGCAAAACCCTTCACGACGCATCATAACTCACTTGATATTGATCTTTATTTAAGAATTGCTGACGAGTTATATTTAAAAAGATTAATAGTTGGTGGCTTTAATGGTGTTTATGAAATATCTAAAGATTTTAGAAATGAAGGAATGGACCGCACACATAATCCGGAATTTACAATGATGGAGTTGTACGTTCCATACAAAGATTATGTATGGATGATGGATTTTGTAGAGAAGTTGATAAACCACTGTTGTAAGTCGGTGTTTAATACATTAGAGTTTACTTACGAAGAACATCAAATTAATTTTAAATCACCCTGGAATATAATTTCTTTTGTTGATGCTATTAAAGATAAAACTGGGGTTGATGTAATAAACGCAACAGATGATGAGTTAAAGGGACTGGCTAAAAATCTTGGCGTTGATATTTCAAAAGCAGAAGGAAGAGCAAAATTAATAGATGAAATATTTGGTGCAGCAATCGAACCGGAACTTATACAACCCACATTTGTTGTTGATTATCCATTAATACTTTCTCCACTTGCGAAAAAGCATAGAAGTAAAGAAAACTTAGTTGAAAGATTTGAAGCTTTTGTTTCCGGAAGAGAACTGTGCAATGCATTCTCCGAGTTGAATGATCCGATAGACCAGAGAAATAGATTTGAAGACCAGGTAAAACTAAAAGATGCAGGCGACGACGAAGCTCACCAGATTGATGAAGATTTTATCAGAGCAATGGAGTACGGCTTTCCACCCGCTGCCGGTATCGGAATTGGTATAGACAGGCTCGTTATGCTTCTTACAAATAAGTCTTCAATACGTGATGTTATTCTCTTTCCGCAGATGAGACCTGAAGTGTAAATTAATGAATTTGTGCAATAATTATCTGTCCTGCTTTGTGATAATAATCAGGTATTCTAATTGACTCCAAAAAATAGATAATATAATCAGGTATAATTATTGCAAACTAAAACCATATTTTTAATCAATAAAGATTATTATATTTCGCATGCTAACTGAGTTATCAAGAAAAACAATTTTGATTCTATTTTTAACGGAGACAAAATGGGCAATTCATTTAAGTATCCTTTTTTATTTATAGCACTTACTGCCGGTATTGTTCTCGGTATTCAAATCGAGAAAATATTTTCAGGTGATAACCTCCGCGATGGCATAAGAAAATTTAATGATGTATTAAGCTATACAGAAAAATTTTATGTTGAGGAAGTTGATACACCAAAATTAGTTGAAGAAGCTATAAAAGGAATGCTCGATCAACTTGATCCGCACTCTGTCTACATTCCTTCAAAACAATTTAATAGTATTGAAGAATCATTTCGTGGCGACTTTGAAGGAATCGGAATTGAATTCCAGGTAGTAAATGATACTTTAATAGTTGTTTCTCCAATTACAGGCGGGCCAAGTGAAGCACTTGGGATTATATCTGGTGATAGAATTGTTAAAATAAACGGTGAAGATTGTATTGGAATAACGAATGATGAAGTAAGAGAAAACCTAAGAGGAGAAGCCGGAACAAAAGTAAAGATAACTATTATTAGGCACGGAATTGATGAAGGAATAGAATACGAAATAACACGAGATAAAATTCCAATCTATTCGGTTGATACACATTTTATGTATGATGATAAAATAGGTTATGTAAGTGTTTCCCGATTTTCCGAAACCACATATGACGAACTTAATGATGCATTGAATGATTTAACATCTTCCGGAATGAAAAAACTTATTTTAGATTTAAGAGGAAACCCCGGAGGTTATCTTAATCAAGCTGTAAAAATAGCAGACCTGTTTTTAAACGGAGATAAAAAGATTGTTTATACTCGCGGAAGAAGAAGTGAATTTGATGAAGACTACTTTGCTAAAACACCATCCTCATACGAGGATATTCCATTAATAGTTTTAATCAATAAAGGAAGTGCATCTGCAAGTGAGATTGTTTCAGGTGCAGTACAGGATTGGGACAGGGGATTGATTGTCGGAGAAACATCATTTGGAAAAGGATTGGTACAAAGACAATTCCCGCTGTTTGATAACTCTGCGCTTAGGATTACTATCTCTAAATACTTTACTCCATCGGGCAGATCGATACAAAGAGATTACGAAAATAAAAAAGATTATTATTCTGATTTGGGAGAACGGAATGAAGAGGAAGGTGATAATCTTACACATTCTGCCGAACAAGATTCTTCACGTCCTGAATTCAAAACTGCCGCCGGAAGGACTGTCTTCGGTGGCGGTGGGATAACACCTGATTATATTACAAAATCAGGAAACCTAACTAATTATTCACGCGATTTGTTACGAAAAAATGTTTTCTATCAGTTTATACTTAAATATCTTGAAATGAATGACGACAATATTAAAACAATATATAAAGATGATCTGGATAAGTTTAGAAGAGAATTTAGTTTTAGTCCCGAAGAAGAAAAAAGTTTTATTCGCTTTGCTGCAGATAAAGATGTTGAATTAGTTGAAGAAGAATTTAATGAAGATAAAGATTATATCTTCACACGACTAAAAGCACAGGTTGCGCGCAACTACTGGAAGAACAAAGGTTGGTACACTGTTATTTTAGATATAGACACTCAGTATCTCAAATCTATTACTCTTTTTGATGAGGCGGAGGATCTTGCGAAACTTAAGTGAATAATGGATTGAAAATATTATTAAGCATCCATTTATTACTTATGTGTTTTACACAATTCACATATGCTCAAACTGATAGTAAAGTTCAAAAATATGTTTCGTTCGACAACAAACTACACCTTGGTGATGAGTTTACCTACGTTGCTAAATATGCTTTTTTAAATTTGGGAGAATTACGAATAAAAGTTTATGCGAAAGATACCGTCGATGAAAAAATTATTTACAAATCTGTAGCTTATATCGATTCTTACGAAGGATTGCCCTTTGTCGATCTGCACCAAACTTACGAAAGCTGGTTCGATTCATCATTACAACCAATTTATTTTCAAGCATTTATGTTTTATGAAGAGGATACTTCTTACACAAAATACTACTTCAAAGAAGATAATCTTGTGCATATTTTAAAGGGTAAATTGCATGAGCAAAAAGCTTCACTTGATACTGTGGTGTATTTAGACAGCAGCCATCAGGATGGTTTATCAATTCTATTTTTTGTAAGATTTAATACCAATAGAAATGAAAGTCTTGTCGTTCCTTCTTTCGTTAACGAGGATACAGCTTCAACTATAATTAATTATTATTTCGATCAGGAAAATGTCTCAATCGATGCAATTAATTACGATGTTGATTGCTTCAAAATAGACGGTGAAACCTTTTTCACAGGTATCTTCGGGCTTTCTGGTTATTTTGAAGGATGGATTACGAAAGATGAATACCAGGTACCAGTTGCTGCAGAACTAGAAGTAATGATCGGACATATCCGAATTGAATTAATGGAATGGAATAAAAACAAATGGCAGCCGCCGGAATTCAAAGACAATTGAAAGAACAAAAAATATTCCCATATAAAAACATTTTGCCTAGGTTGCATGAAACTGTTTTTCTCGCATCAGGGGTTAAAATTATTGGTGATGTAGAAATAGGTGCGCACTCAAGTGTGTGGTATAATAGCGTTATACGCGGTGATATTCATTATATTAAAATAGGTGCTGACACCAATATTCAGGACTGCTCTATGCTCCATGTCACCCATGATAAATATCCTGTAAATATAGGAAATAAAGTAACAATTGGTCATTCGGTAAAATTACACGGCTGTACTATAAACGATTTATGTCTAATTGGTATTGGTGCGGTGTTACTTGATGGTTCAATTGTTGAAGAAAATGCTATGGTGGCAGCCGGTGCGCTTGTACCACCCGGGTTTGTTGTTCCTTCGCGTAAACTTGTAGCCGGCGTGCCTGCTAAGATTGTAAGAGATTTAACAAGAATAGAAATAGCTGAATTTGAAATAACTGCTGAGAAATATATTAATTATACGAAAACCACAATTGAATCTCTGAATAAAATGGAAATAGAATCTTCAAGATAAATTATTTGCAATAAATTAAGTTGATTAAAAATTTATACGTATCATCTTCAACCAAAAGGATAAACAAAGCACGCATTCACAAAATTGTTAGTTTGCTAAGGGAAGAATTGGAATTTAGTGTTGAATCTTTATGCATAAATTTTATTACTTCTGAAGAAATTTATAATATTAATAAAGAGTTCTTAAAACACGACAGGTCAACAGACATAATAACTTTTAACTATTCAGGGAACCATTTTGAGATTGACGGTGAAATATTTATTTCGATTGATGATGCCAATATAAATGCCCGAAAATATAAGGTTTCATTAAGTAAAGAGTTCACACGGTTAGTAATTCACGGTATTTTGCATTTAAAGGGGTATGATGATATAAATAATAATGACCGTGTAAAGATGAAAAGAATTGAAAATAATTTGACAAATAAATATAATTTTGCTTTATTGTGACAGGAATTTCAAAGGTGGTATAAATCCTTTCAGCTAAAGGAAAAAGTTATTTTAATGAAGATAGAAAAACTTATTAATTCATATCTCGATTATATTGAGAGTATTAAGAGATATTCTCCCCAAACCGTTAAAGCTTATCGGAATGACCTGAATCAATTTATAGAATTTTGTAACTCACACAATAAATTTACAGCAAAAGATTTAACTGAAAAGTTCATCAAAAAATATTTAATGCAGTTAAGTGAAATTGGTTTAGAAACTAGAACCATCTCCAGGAAACTTGCTTCTGCAAGAGGATTGTTGAAATATGCTTTTCAGAATCAAATAATTAATTCCAATCCGGTTAGGTATATTAAAAATCCTCGAGGTAATAAAAAATTGCCGGAAATTACTACAACTGAATCAGTTTTGAAGATTTATGGTCTGGCAGATGAAGCCGAAGATGAACCGGAGCGTGTAAAAATTATTTTTGAATTGCTTTATGGATGTGCATTACGAGTATCGGAATTATGCAATTTGAATTTTGGTGATCTTGATATAAAAAGCCGTACCCTTAGAGTAAAAGGGAAGGGGAGTAAGATAAGAATTGTTCCTGTAGGACAAAAATCGATTGAAATAATTGAAGAATATCTTGATATTACAAATCAGAAAAACAACAATGAACCATTAATTAAAACAAAAGGAGGAAACAGAATCTATCCGAGATTCGTCTATAGAATAATCAATAAATATTTATCAAAGGTTACTGATATTAAAAAGAAAAGCCCTCATGTTTTACGGCATAGTGCAGCCACGCATATGCTCGATAGAGGAGCAGATTTGAGAGCCGTGAAAGAATTATTAGGACATGAAAATCTTTCTACAACTCAAATCTATACGCATGTAAGTGTAGAGCGATTGAAATCAACGTATAAAAAATCACACCCAAAATCATAATATTGGAGGCTAATATGAACATCTCAATAACAGCTCGCAAATTCAAACTTCACGATAGTTTGAAAGGCTTTATTAATGACGAAGTTAATTCATTGCAAAAATACAATGACAATATTCTACATGCCGACATAATACTTAGTTATCAAAATATAAAAGATTCTGTTAAGAAATCTGAAATAGTTCTTCATGTTCCGGGTCAAACCTTTAATGCGGCAGATAATTCTGATGATTTTAAAAAGTCTGTCAGTGCATGTGTTGAAAAGTTATCAAGGCAACTCAAAAAATTAAAATCCAAAAGAACCACTTACTAAAATGATCAATATAAGTGAAAAGTCTAAAACTCGAAAAGATTCAATAACAGTTGAGTTCTTTTATGAAAAAACAAAGCGATTATTCAAATTAAAATTATTATCAAAATCCTGCGACCTTACTAGAAAAATATATGATCAAAATTTACACAGACCCGGATTATCTTTAACCGGGTTTGTGGAACTTTTTGCTTATAGACGTATTCAGGTTTTAGGCAATACGGAATTAAGATATTTAAATCATCTTTCTAAATCTGAACAAAAAAAATCTTTGGAAAATATCTTCAATTTTGAAATTCCCTGCATTATTTTAGGCAATAAAAATGAACCGACAACTATCCTTAAAGATCTGGCAAAAAAGTATAAAATTCCTCTTTTCAGTTCTTCCGATACTACAACTAAGTTAACATATTTTATAAGCGATTTTCTTGATGATCAGTTTTCCGAAAGAATTACAATTCATGGTTCGTTTGTAGATGTTTATGGGGCAGGAATGTTGTTCATCGGTAAATCAGGGATAGGTAAGAGTGAAGTTGCCTTAGACCTTGTGGAAAGAGGACACCGATTAGTTGCGGATGATGTGATAATTCTTACAAAAAAAGGGGAAGGCATTTTAATGGGTGCCGGTACGAATATTGCTAAGCATTTTATGGAAATCCGTGGTTTAGGCATTATTGATGTAGAGAGAATGTTTGGAATTCGAGCCATCAGATTCCAAAAACGCCTGGAAATTGTTGTAGAACTTGAAATTTGGGATGAAAAGGCACATTATACGCGGACAGGTCTAAGCGAGCAAACTGTAGTGATTTCCGGCGTTGAAATACTTTACATCAAACTACCTATATTGCCAGGGAAAAATATTACCGTAATTTCTGAAGTAATTGCACTAAATTATTTATTAAAGCATTATGGTCATGATGCATCAAAAATATTCCAAAACAGGCTTAATTCACATCTTAAGAATAAAAATGCAATGGCACAAAGAGGTATTGATTACTTCGAACACGATTTTGAATAAATACATTAAACAACTCTTGACAGACTTCAATTATTTCTTTATTTTTAGCACCTCATTATGAAAAAATACTACTATTTCTCGGAAAAATCGCTGGCATTTGTAGAGCTTAAGAGCTTTAAATCCAATCTTATTATTTATGTATCTTTAGCATCACTTTTCTTTACCATCCTGTTATTTGGAGGTTACTTTTTTATTACCGCTGTTACAAATACAAGAGGTGATTTAGCTTCGGTTAAAAACGAAAACAGATACTTAAAATCTAAGTTGATTGAGCTAACAGATAGATACGAAACTCTGCAGGTAAATTTAAGTGAATTAGGAGAGAAGACAGAGAATTTAAGAATGGCAGCTAATCTTGAACCAATCTCGAATGATGAAAAATTACTTGGTGTAGGTGGCGGCTCGTTTGATAATTCTATCGACTTCTTAATTACATCGGATTATCTTGAATGAGCTATTAAGTTTATCGATAATATTACTACTAAGTTTGAATTTGAAAAATTTCAATACGAGGAGATTGCAAATAAGATGAAAACAAATGAGAGCCTATTTGAATCTATACCAGCTATCATTCCAACTAAAGGCGATTATATCGGGAGTAGATTTGGTATTCGGAGCCATCCAATACTGAAAATACGTAAGATGCATACCGGTATTGATTTCGTTGTTAATACAGGCGCACCAGTTTATGCACCCGGTAAAGGTAAGGTAGTATTTATTGGTAGGAATGGAGGATATGGGCTTGAAATTAGAATTGATCATGGTTTTGGGTATCGTACACGCTATGCACATCTATCCAAAGTGTTAGTAAAAAGAGGGCAGAAAATTTCGCGGGGTGACCTCATTGCAAAAACAGGGAACTCCGGGTTAACAACCGGTCCACATCTGCATTACGAAATTTCACATAATGGTAGAAAGCTAAATCCATCACAGTTTTTCTTCGATGATCTTGGCTTTATTGAATTAACTCAAAAAAATTAATCTCCCGCTGGAATAAATAGAATGATTTGGACAGTTGAATTAGCCGCATATTTAATTGATGCGCCTTGGCCATCTACAAAAGAAGAATTGATTGAGTATTCTGAGAGAATTGGGACCCCTTACGAGGTTATTGATAATCTTAAAGAACTAGAAGATACAGATGAGCCATATGAATCGATAGAAGATATCTGGCCGGATTATCCCTCAGACGAAGACTTTTTCTACAACGAAGACGAATTCTAATTTCAGGCGCTGAGGCGCTTTTTTTTATGCGTAATTTTTTTGATGACATACACGGGCAGGAACGGGTGAAGAACATCCTGTCTAATTTTAATTCCACTTCTAAAATTCCTCATGCATTGCTATTTACAGGACTCGAAGGAGTTGGCAAGGAAGCTATTGCCATTAGGTTTGCTCAATCTGTCAATTCGGTTTTGTTGGATGGAAATGAAAAGGAAAGAGTTTTGAAATTAATTTCAAATCTCAGTGAACCATATCTTAAGTACATTCTTCCATTACCTCGCGGGAAAAACGAAACTGAGTCTGATGGTCCTATTGACAAATTAAGCAAAGATGAAATTGAATTGCTCCGCGAAGAACTGCAAAAAAAAATAGATAATCCTTATTACATAATATCTCTTAACAAAGCCAACACAATAAAGATAAATAGCATCAGAGAGATAAAAAAAATTCTATCGCTCGATTTTAGTGATATTGCATATCGATTTATAATTTTAGCATCTGCTCACTATATGAATGAAGCAGCACAGAATGCTTTACTAAAAAATTTAGAGGAACCTCCCAGAGGTGTTATTTTTATACTTATCACTCCTTATCCGGAAAGACTAAGAGAAACAATTCGATCGAGATGCTGGAATATAAATTTCGATCCATTGTCACTAGATGACATAGTAAATATTCTTGTTGAAAAATTTGATGTTGATAGAAAATCAGCAGAATTGGTAGCTCCGTTTTCAGCAGGTTCAGTTTCGACGGCATTAAAGTTATTTGAGATGGATATCCAATTACTCAGTGAAAAAACAATCTCAATATTACGGTATTCATTTGGGAAAAAATATCACTCTGCTTTTGAAGAATTTAAATTATTGCTCTCAGATCAGAGTGCTGAAAATATCCAACTGATAATACGAATGATAATTACCTGGCTGAATGATCTTCAGAAACATAAACTCGATATTGATCACTTCTTTTTTAAACAGTATAAAGAAACACTCCAAAAATTTAATTCTAAATTTCCTGATGTTGATTTGAAAGATACCGTCTTTCATATAGACAGATTATCATCTTACTTAAAAAATAATATCAATTTAAATCTTCTTACCGCAAATATTATCTTTGAACTTTCTTCACTAACATTTAAACAAGCTGTTGAAACTTAAAGCTTATTATACGTCTTTCAATTTTATCTTTATTACCAACTGATTGTTAGAAGTATTTTCGTTAATTTTTACTATCTTAAAATTATTAATTAGTGAGCGAAATATGAAAAAAATAGTTATCACT
>JBATTD010000747.1:0-5177 GCA_049670345.1 Ignavibacteriaceae bacterium | reverse complement strand
CTGTTTGGTCATTCCCAGGTAATTTTGATTTCTTTAAAACTTTCCCGGGTAAAGATCTTCCTCTCGGACTAATCCCTTTAATGGTTATTGCATTAGTGGGTACTGGTGTATTTATAACTATTAAACTCGGCTTTCCCCAGCTTCGTTACATTTGGCACGGTATTAAAGTAACCATGGGTAAATACGATGATCCAAATGATGCCGGCGACTTGAATCATTTTAGAGCTTTAACAACTGCTCTTTCCGCTACGGTTGGAATCGGAAATATTGCAGGTGTAGCTACGGCTATTTATTACGGGGGACCTGGTGCACTATTTTGGATGTGGATAACTGCATTTTTTGGTACAACTTTAAAATTCGCCGAAGCATCATTAGCTCTGGAATACAGGGAGATGGATAAAGATGGAAATACTGCCGGCGGACCAATGTACACGATTGAAAAAGGACTTGGCAGAAACTGGCGCTGGCTCGCTGTTGCCTTTGCTTGCTTTGCAGTTATCTGCTCGTTCGCAACGGGTAATGCAATTCAATCATTCACAGTTTCAGATCAGGTTTATTCCGAAACTGTTCAACTGCTCGGCGCAAATCATTTCCTAACGATTAAGCATACGCTTTGGAGCAGCTTTGAGGTTTCAATTCAGCAAGTTATTAACGGATTAATTTTAGCTTCACTTGTTGCTATGGTAATCATAGGCGGTATAAGAAGAATAGGACGTGTAACCGGTTACCTCGCACCAATAATGGCAGCTATTTATGTATTCTCAACGCTTCTTATTTTAATTGCTAATTATTCCGAAATAGGAAGAAGCTTTGATTTGATATTTAGTATGGCGTTCAACCCCCCAGCACAAATTGCCGGAGTGGGAAGCGGAATGTTCATTGTTATTTTGAATACGATGCTCTGGGGAGTAAAACGCGGATTGTACTCAAATGAAGCCGGACAAGGAAGTGCAGCAATAGCACACTCAACTGCAAAAACAAAATATCCTATACGCGAAGGTTCGGTCGCAATGTTAGGTCCGATTATCGATACAATTATAATTTGCAGCTTAACCGGTTTGGTTATACTTGTTACTAATGCATGGCATCACACGCAATTTTTCGTTGAAAGGATTGATCCCAATTTCAGTGGTGAACTGCTTAACAGCAGTCTGCTTACATCCTTTGCTTTTAAAGAAGGACTAAGCTGGTTAACTGCTTATGGTGATAAAATTGTAACAGTTTCAGTTTTACTTTTTGCAATCTCAACCGCAATCAGTTGGTCGTTTTATGGAGATAGGGCTGCTAATTATTTATTTGGTGAGAAAGCTATTTTACCATATAAATGGTTTTTTGTTTTATTCGTTTTTATCGGGGCTATCGCAGAGTTGGAAGCTGTGTGGTCTTTCGGTGATGCAGCTTTAGGATTTATGACATTCCCAAATCTTATTGCGATTATTTTACTTTCCACCTCATTAAAAAAGATGACGAAAAAATATTTTTCTGAAGAACATATTGAGCATAAGAAGAAGTAAAATAATAAATTAAAAATGTATTGGATTTTTATTGATGTTGATTAATGAATCGCCGGCATTTACAAAAAGCAATTACTTTTTTTTATGCGCAGTTTGAATTTTTGGAAAGCTAAGAAATTTCCATGCTCATCGATTAATCACTTTGAATACTATTCTAATTTATCTATTTTGAATTGTATTATCGTCTGCCGTTTCAATTCATAATTCAAAACAAAATATTTAATAAAATTAATAGGAGGTGAGATTATGTTACTAAGAACTGTTATTCTGGTGGTAAGTACCTTAATATTATTAGTCGGTTGTCAACAGAGTGAAAATAGTGGGAATAAAAATATTTCGGATTCCAAATTGGATAGATCTATATTACCAATCCAACCACCAATGAGTGAACCAATTACTGAGATGGATGCTCGAAATGTGACTAAACCAGAACCATTTGAAATAAAAGCACCTGAAGGGGCTCCTAATATTGTAATCGTTCTAATTGATGATATTGGTTTTGGCGCCACTACTACCTTTGGAGGACCGATTTCAACACCTACTTTCGATCGTTTGGCCGATAATGGCCTTCGGTTTAATCGCTTTCACACAACGGCTTTATGTTCACCAACACGCGCTTCATTGCTTTCGGGAAGAAACCATCACAATGTAAACGTGGGATCCGTTATGGAAATAGCTACCGGGTTTAAAGGCAACCAAGGAGTTAGACCTGATAATGCAAAGTATGTTGCGGAGACTCTTAGACTAAATGGCTATAGTACGGCTGCATTTGGAAAGTGGCATGAAACCGCTACTTGGGAAGTATCAGTATCTGGACCTTATACTAGATGGCCAACAAATTCCGGGTTTGATAAATTCTATGGTTTTATTGGTGGTGAAACAAACCAATGGGATCCCGTGATTTTCGATGGAGTCACAAAGGTGGCTAAGAAAGATGATCCTGATTACCATTTTACTACTGATATGACTAATGAGGCAGTCGAATGGATAAAATTTCAACAAGCAATGACGCCGGATAAACCATTCATGGTATATTATGCTACCGGAGCAGTGCATGCACCACATCACGCCCCTAAAGAATGGATTGAAAAATACAAAGGAAAGTTTGATGGAGGATGGTTAAAACTTCGTGAAGAAACCTTTGCTCGCCAAAAAGAGATGGGTGTAATTCCACAAAATGCCCAACTGGCACCTATGCCCGAAGATATTAAGGACTGGGAGACGCTTTCTACAAATGAAAAAAAGTTATTTGCCTTGCAGATGGAAACTTTTGCCGGGTTTACATCTCATACGGATAACGAAGTTGGAAGAATGGTTGATGCAATTGAGGAGATCGGTGAGTTAGAGAATACCCTTTTCGTTTATATTATGGGAGATAATGGATCAAGTGGTGAAGGTGGCCTTGAAGGTACCTATAATGAACTGGTTCACCTGAATGGCATTTTTGATGAAGAAACTATTGAAAGTATGTTAGCGCATGCTGATGACTGGGGAGGCCCCAATTCATTTCCTCACATGTCAGCAGCATGGGCGGTAGCCACTGATGCGCCATTTAAATGGACGAAACAGATGGCGGCTGATTTTGGTGGAACGCGAAACGGTATGGTTATGCATTGGCCAAATGGATTTGATGCAAAAGGTGAAATACGGAATCAATTCCATCATGTTAATGATATAGCACCTACAATCCTTGAAGCTACTAATTTACCAGCACCAAAAATGATTAATGGCGTAGAACAAATTCCTATGGACGGTGTGAGTATGTTGTATACAGTTGCAAACCGGGAGGCAGAAGAGCGCCATACCACACAGTATTTTGAAATGTTTGGCAACAGAGCCATTTACAATGAGGGTTGGATGGCACGTGTTGTTCATATCATTCCTTGGGTAGGCAAGCCACGAGGAACATTCCAAGATGAGAAATGGGAGTTGTACAATGTTAAGGAAGACTTCAGTTTAACTAATGATTTAGCTGCTCAAAATCCAGAAAAACTTGAGGAGTTGAAAAAGTTATTTGATAAGGAAGCCATTGCTAATAACGTTTACCCATTGGACGACCGTTTATATGAGCGCTTTAACGCAGCAATCGCGGGGCGTCCTGACTTAATGGGTGATAGAAAAAGCTTAACTTTGGCTCAAGGAATGGATGGCATATTGGAGAATACTTTTTTAAATGTTAAGAATACTTCAAAAACCATTGTCGCCAATGTTTCACTAAAAGGGAACGATCGTGGTGTGATTCTATGTCAGGGCGGAAAGTTCGGCGGTTGGGCACTTTATATGGATAATGGTAAACCGGCCTATACTTATAATTACTTCGGATTACATAGTTATACAGTAAAATCACCTACAAAACTAACAAAGGAGAGTGTGGAGATAAAACTGACTTTTGACTACGATGGAGGTGGTACTGGCAAAGGTGGAACGGCGGTTCTCTTTGTAGACGGAAAAAAAGTAGCTGAAGGACGGATTGAGAAAACACAACCTGCTGTTTTTTCTGCAGATGAAACGGCAGACGTAGGCCTTGATGATGCTACCCAGGTTGCCGACATGGTTTTTAAGGATGTTGAAGATTCTGAATTTACCGGATACATTGATAAGGTGGTCATTAGCATACCTGAAAAATAACATTTGTCAACATTGTATAAAGGGCGTTTTCACGCCCTTTATTTCAAAAATAATTTTTAAAAAAAGTGTGGGGTGGATAAAAAAGGAATTAAAGTAGACAATATGTGATTGGAAAAAATCTGTCTTAGTAAAGAAGTATAAGAACTTGTCAATGTGGAAGCGAGTTTGCTTAATTTATTTATCGTCGTTCAATTTCTTTAGTTCCCTGGAGACCTTTCTTGAATTTATAAATGCTATTAACCAAAGAAATGTTAAAAATCCAATTACGCAAATTTCTGTAAGACCCATGTTAACAAAGTCCCCTTTCCAGGCTATTAGTTTTATAATTTATTAAAAGTTATGTGTTAAGATACAAGTATAATGCCTTCAAAAAAACCGTTGATCTAAAAGATATTCAGTTACCGTTTTGCAAAACTTGCTGAAGCGGCTTTAAATTAAAGTCTATCCTTTTATGTAGGTATACTTACAATCTAAATTAAAGCCAATGTTAACAGACGGAATTAATTTTTATATCTGTAGTGCCCAATTATTTTAAAGTCGAACAAACAATCTTCAATCACTTGTCCTGCTCCGATGTTATGGACAATTAAATTTCTTAATCCGTCATCTGATTTAATATGAACGACAATTCCAATATGAGTAACTCCGCCTCCCAAATCCCAACAGACTATATCTCCCGGTAAATAATCCTCTGGTTTATTCGTAATCGATTTTACAGTTCCTTTTCTTTCAAACAGAGTCATTAAATTAGGCACTCTTCTGTGATCAATATTTTTATCAGGTTTTTTTAATCCCCAATTTTTAGGATATTTATCAAAGTTAGCTTTCATATCCTCGTGAACGTCTTTTTGTAAATCAACTCCAATTAATCGGTAAGCTCTAATAATTACATCTGTACAAACTCCTTTGTCACCCGGAATATCTCCATTTGGATAATCGATTGAAAAATAACCCGGAGTATAAGTTACTTCTTGTTCAGTCAATTTCAGTGCTGAAACACTCAATGTGTCCTTAACCTGGCTGTATGCAAGGTTA